>JAAXQM010000288.1 GCA_012974295.1 Dehalococcoidales bacterium | reverse complement strand
TTTTAAAGCTGGGGGACACCCCCAGACCCCCGGCAGGAAGTATCCTGCACCTCTTCTGCAGCGGTCTCTTATTATATAGTGGAGAACTTATTAGCCGATATGGCGTTTGTGATGCAGGACATTAAGAAACATATTGCAGCATATGATGGCGTAAACTGTATCATACATATATTTATTAATTAGTGCAACAATTGTAGTTGGGCGTTATAAATATTCCCACATTATTAAACAAACCCCACAAGCCAGTGTGCTGCAGGGAGGTTGTGTAGAGTTCAGCTACTCCACCCTCTCCAGCACCTCTTGCATCCTGCGTAACCAGCTATCAATCCTCATCTATCTGAATGCGCTCTCAGCTTCCTGTAGTTTGTTGGTGACCTGCTCCGGTGTAAATGCCCTTCCAGCTAAATAACAGCACCTTTCCAACTCGATCCATGCCTTACATTCTTCCTAGACCGATTTCTGGAGGCAGGTCAAGGTGCAGCGCATTATTGATCTGTTCACAGTTTGTTATAAATGAAATCTGGCATGAATCTTAATGCCCATGCGATAAGCCGCCATCTCTTTGTAATATATACATGTTTCTTTCTCTTTCTTATTGCTTCGTAGATTTGCAGAGCAGCATTTTGTGGTGATGCAACCCAGAAAAGCCCTTCTCCCTTTGCCATTGCAGTATCTACCAATCCAAGCTGAATATCAGTTACGGTGATTGGCAAGTTTATCTTTGAAACCTTATATCTTAAACCCTGCAGATAATTGGAAATAAAAGCCTTTGAAGCATTGTATGCTGGAGCGTCGCCCCCTCGAATAGCCGCAATAGATGAAAGACCGACCAAATGACCTGAGCCTTGCTGTACGAAATGATGATACACCACATTGGCCGTTGCTGCGAATCCCAAAACGTTCACATCGATAGTTTCCTTTTCTTTACTCCAGGGGAGTTCATTATCGATGAAACCAGTTCCGGCACTAATTACAACCAGGTCAACACCGCCCATCTTTGCGATAAGGCTTTTTAGACTCTCTATCGCTGTGGGTGTGTCAGAAACATCCATTTGCTCGAATAATGACTGAGGAGATAGTTCTGAATGTAGTTCTTCAAGAAGGTGAATTCGTCTGCCAGTAATACCAATAGCGTAGCCATGTTGGGAAAGAACCCTGGCCAATTCCTTACCTATGCCAGAGGTGGCACCAATTATTATGGCTTTATTCATACCCCTGAAATGTATTACTCAGGATAGGCAGACTTGAGCACTCTTAGGGCTCTCAATGTCACCCACTTGCTGGGCTTTCCCTTTTCCTCTATGTCGACCCACATCTTGCCATTGTAACTGTATTCCATAAGCCAGCGCCCGTTTTCATCCTGCTTGCCGAGAATAAATTCCAGGGCGTTCTTAAGTCTCGGGTCACTAGCCTTGCCCAACGCCGCCAGTACCTCAAGATTCTGCAGGACATCGGTAACATAGCCAACCGGATAACCGAATTTGAACCAGCTTGAGCTCGGTCGTTTCCCATATGCAAAGGGGTAGTCAGCTACTGCCAAGTCTTTGCCTAATAAAAATTCAATACCTATGGCGATAGCTTTGTTCATCTGCTCAGTCCGTTTCCCGGGCGGCATCTTACTGAGGGCCAGCATCGCCTTGATAGCCCCCCAGGCGCAGGACATCCCGTCGTTGGCACCGCAGGCAAACAATGGTCCCGGTGTACCGGAATAATATCTCCCAACAATGCCCTTGCTTCCCAGACCCGACACACCTTCGCCAGTAATGAGCCTGGATTGCCACTCAAGCGCCCTCATTAGGCGTTCATCGTCTTCATATCCCAAATCTACTAAAGCCGCCGCCAGATTGCCGGCCATACAATGGATAAAAGCTGACGAAGTTCCGTTCATTGAGAATCCGCAGCTTTTTGCGGTATTGTACTTTAAGGCATACTCGCAGCCGGCTTTCACCTCAGGGTTGGCGCCATCCGCTCCCAGTTGCGCTAGAAAGACTACCTGCCAGACAGTACCCTGATACTTGGGGAGGTATCCAGGACCTGATTTCCCCCAGTAACCATCAGGATACTGGGCGGCTAGAATCTCCGGCACAGGACCAGTGGACATCACTGTCGCCCTCGCCTGTCTTACCTCTTCCTCCCTCCCGTCTCTGCCCAAAATATCACGAAGTGCGAAATAGCGTACCCCTGGCTGTTTTTCATCCTTCTCAAGCAACCAGTGAACGGAATCACTGTTTAGTTTCTTCATCCAATTTTCCATATCACTACGCCAACAGAGATAATACTTGATTGATGCAAAAGTATGGTTCTGCCAAACATAATCTTGGAATTCCCGCTGCTGATGGTAATATCAATATTATTGCTGTCTCTTATACACATCT
>JAAXQM010000262.1 GCA_012974295.1 Dehalococcoidales bacterium | reverse complement strand
GCGGTAATGATTCCTCCTGCCATTACCAGGACCTCCTTCGTGGCCAGGGCGATACTTTTCTTAGACCTGATCGCTGCCAGGGTGGGATCGAGACCTGCTTTACCCGAGATGGCCATCACCACCAGGTCAACATCTGGGTGAGCCGCAAGCTCATTCTCTGACAACAGTTCGCATTTTAAGCCGTGCAGTACCTCAGATGAAGTGGCTGAATCGATAGAAACAAGCTTGGGTTGGAATTCCTCGATTTGCTCTGTTAGCAGCGTAGAATTTCTCCCCGCGCCAAGACCGACTACCCGAAATCGGTCGGGGAAGGAGCGCACTACGTCAAGGGTCTGCTGTCCTATAGAGCCAGTGGAGCCTAGAATGGCGAGCCGTTTTACATTATTACCCATACCACATAATAGTATACTACAACTACTGTGAAAAGAATGCTATCGAGGCGGTCGAGCATACCGCCGTGACCGGGAATCAGTGTTCCTGAGTCCTTCAGGCCTGTGCTCCGCTTCAGCATCGATTCTGCGAGATCGCCTAGGGGGGCAAAGATGCCAATAAGGGCGCCAAGGACGACCGATTGCCAATACGGGATGGAAAGGTTTAGCAATAGAGTCAGGAGCAGCGACGCGGCAATAGCTCCCAGGAATCCACCTACCGCTCCTTCCCAGGTCTTCCCCGAACTGATTTTTCGGGCGAGAGAATGTCTGCCCCAGGCTCGGCCGATGAAGAAGGCGGCGGTGTCTGCGGCAAAGGTAGCAAGAACTACGAAAAGCACCCACTCCCTTCCGCCCTCCAGATCTCGAAGGGGGATGAAATGGCTAAACAGCCACCCGATATAGATTATCCCGCTGAGGATCCAGGCCCAGTTGGTAGCGGCATCCTTCACCGAGCGTTGGAAAAGGAGCCAGATTAAAGAGAATACTGCTATCGATGTTAATAGGGGTGCGCCATAGCTTCCTTCAATATGGGCTACCAGGACAAATAGAAGTACCCCGACAAGCCCGAAAAGGGTTAGCGGATGCCTCCTGGAGAGGCCCATCATACTGCAGAATTCCAGTATCCCCAGGGCGGCGATGACAGCGATTATTAAGGAATAAGCGGGGCCGTCAAACCAGATGGCAAGAAAGATGATGGGTAAGACAATTAGTGCACTGAGCACCCTTTGTTTTATCATACTGCTACTGAGCCCTAGCCCTCCGTTATTAATCCCCCAAAACGCCGCTCCCGCTCGCTGTAAGCAATGAGGGCTTGCTCAATCTCCTCCGGGCCAAAGTCCGGCCAGAGGGTTGGTGTGGCGTAATACTCGCTGTAAGCTGCCTGCCAGATCAGGAAATTACTTAAGCGCATCTCGCCACCGGTACGAATAATAAGGTCCGGGTCAGGCAGATTCATTGTATATAGATAGTGGGAAATTAGCGCTTCGTCAATTTTATTGGGTAGGATACCATCGCGCAGGATGCGTTTTACCGCATCTATGATCTCAGCCCGGCCGCCATAGTTAAAAGCGATGCACAGAGTGCCTTTGAAGTTGTTTTCAGTCAGTTCGACGGCGTATTGAACCTTTTTTTTGAGCTTCTCAGAGATCCCATCGAGGTTGCCGAGGTGAATAAGCTTGACTCCATCCTTGTGGAGGTTTTCAGCTTCCCGGTCTATGACCTCCTCCATGATGCGCATTAGCCCCTGAACCTCTCGCTGCGGGCGGCTCCAGTTCTCTGTGGAGAAAGCATAGATGGTAACGTACTTTACATCATGGTCATTGAAGCACTTGATGGCACGGCGGACATTGTCCGTTCCGGCGCGGTGACCAGCAAGCCGGGGTAACCCCCGCTTTTCGGCCCAGCGGCCGTTGCCATCCATGATAATTGCAACATGATTGGGGATATGTTTAATCCTGGATTCTGCCACTGCCTGTATCCGTAATCGGATTCCGTGGCTACTTTACTGAACCTCAAGTAGCTCGGCCTCTTTTTCCTCTGCGACCTTGCCTACCCTGGCAATGAAGCTATCGGTAAGCTCCTGGAGCCGATCTTGGGCGCGTTTTTGTTCATCCTGGGAGATCTCCTTCTCCCGCTCCAATTTTCTGAGCTCTTCCACGGCGTCTCTTCTTACATTTCTCAGGGCGACACGGCCATCCTCAGTCCTCTTGTGGACTGCCTTGACCAATTCTTTTCTTCGTTCCTCGGAGAGCTGAGGGATTGTTAAGTGGAGCATGTTTTTATCGCTTATAGGGTTGAGGCCAAGATCCGATTTGAGGATAGCCTTATTGATGCTGGACAACGAGCCATTATCCCAGGGCTGAATCACGAGGAGTCTGGCTTCTGGTGCTGTAATAGTGGCTATTTGCTTGAGCGGTGTGGGCGTGCCATAGTAATCCACCTTAATATTTTCAATGAGCGCTGGATTTGCGCGCCCGGTGCGGATGGTAGCCAGCTCCTTTTTTACTGCCTCGATGGTCTTCTCCATCTTGTTGCTTGCTAATGAGAGTACTTCATCAATCATTGCACACCTCTAGCTGCTGACTATTGTGCCAATAACCTCACCAGACACTGACCGAACAATGCTCTGGGGGGCATCGATATCAAAGACGATTATGGGGAGCTTGTGCTCCATACAGAGAGAAAGTGCAGTTGCATCCATAACTTTGAGGTGCAGCTTTAGCGCATCGGAATAACTGATGCTGTCGAACTTTTTTGCCTTGGGGTTTGTAAGGGGGTCAGCCTCATATACGCCATTAACATGGTGTTTTGCCATTAGTAGTACCTCGGCATTAATCTCTAAGGCCCGAAGCGCCGCGGCGGTATCTGTGGTCATGTAGGGGTTTCCGGTGCCACAGGCGAAGATGACCACTCGTCCCTTCTCCAGGTGGCGCAGTGCGCGGCGCCGAATATATGGTTCAGCAACCGCCTGAACGGTAAGGGCACTTTGGGTTCTGGTTGTCACGCCATGTTTCTCGAGGGCATCCTGTAGTGCTAGGGCATTTAGCAGGGTGGCTAACATCCCGGCGTAATCTGCACTGGTGCGCTCCATTCCCCTCGCCTCCGCCATTGCTCCTCGCCAGATGTTTCCCCCGCCAACGACAATGGCGAGCTCAACCCCCATGCTTACTACCTGCTTTATTTGATCGGCAATATTCGAGAGGGTAACTGTATCTATGCCAAATTCCTCCCCTCCCGTAAGCGCTCCGCCGCTTAGCTTTAAGATGATGCGCTTATAGTTAGCAGTTTCCATCACCTATTTCCGTAACCAACTCGAAGCGGGAAAACCTGCGCACTTTAATGTTCTCGCCAACCCTGGCTACTGTTTCGGTAATAATATCATTAACGGTTTTCTGGGGGTCCTTAATAAAAGGCTGTTCAAGAAGACAGACCTCGCAGGGGTCCATTCCCTCAGCGATGCCTTCGCTGCTTATAAAGGCAGGGTCAGTAGCTGCTACCTGCATTGCCAGGTCATGGGCTAGCCTCTTGAACTCATCTGTGTGCGCCACAAAATCGCTCTCACAGTTTACTTCTACCAGAGATCCAATACGCCCCCCCGTATGTATGTAGGCTTCAACCAATCCCTGGTTCGCCTCACGTTGGGCCTTCTTCTCCGCCATATCGAAGCCTCGTTTTTTGAGAATATCAGTAGCATTATCGATATTGCCCTCCGTCTCCTGTAGGGCTCTTTTACAATCCATAATCCCCGCCCCAGTCAGTTCGCGGAGCTCTTTTATTGATTGGGTGGTTATCATGATCCTTCCTTAACCTCCGTGGGGGAATCATTCCCAGCAGTTGAATCGTCTTCGGGAGTAGAGTAACCTACTGGAGTGGAGTCATCTTCAGGGGTGAAGGTGAAGATTTCTGTCACCTCAGCCTCCTCATAGACCATTTCTTCCGCCATCTTGCGGTCTTCTATGCCCTCAATCACAGCCTCTGCTATCCGGCCGCATATAAGCTTAACTGCTCTTACTGCGTCATCGTTAGCGGGGATGGCGTAATCGAGCTCGTGTGGGTTGCAGTTGGTGTCCGCTATGGCCACGATAGGGATTCCGGTGCGCCTGGCCTCGGCAACAGCGATCCTCTCCTTAGCGGGGTCGACAATGAAAACGGCCCCGGGGAATTTAGTCATCTCCTTGAAGCCACCCATCTGTCGATTGAGGCGGTCGATCTCCTTCCCCAATTTCAGCGACTCCTTTTTGGTGAGGTATTCGAACTCTCCCCTCTCCCTACGATCCTCAAGACGCACAAGATAGTCGATTCTTGCCTGGATGGTTGAGAAATTGGTCAGCATACCCCCCAGCCAACGCTGATTTACATAGGGCATCCCACAGCGCTTGGCTTCCTCCTCAATTGTATCCTTGGCCTGCCTCTTGGTGCCGACAAATATTATGTCACCGCTCTTGGCAACGAGATCCCGGACAAACGCGCAGGCTTTACTTAGCATATCAGCGGTCTGCTCCAGGTCGATGATATGGATACCATCTCTTGCGCCGAAGATATGCTTCTTCATTCGCGGGTTCCAGCGGCTTGTCTGATGGCCAAAGTGGGCACCTGCTGCAAGCAGCGATTTAATGGATACCTCCTCTACTTCGAACCTTTCCTCTTCCATGCTCCCCCTTTGTGGCAATTCTACAGCTCACAGTATAGCATAGGCGGGGGGGCGAGGCAATATCGTTGAAAAAGTGACAGCCTTATGCTATATTGGGCGCAGGAGGGATCGCATAGTGGTCTAGTGCGGCCGCCTGCTAAGCGGTTACCCTGAGTGATTGGGGTCGTGGGTTCGAATCCCACTCCCTCCGCCACAAAGATGCAACATATACCCCTGAATGAGGGGTATATTACTCTAGGAGCCCCCCGATGCCTAATTATCATATCTGGACTATCGGCTGTCAGATGAATAAGGCTGATTCGGAGCAAATTTCCAGCTACCTGGAGCAGATAGGGTACCGGCCTTGCCCAAAGCCTGAGGAAGCGGAAATCATTGTGCTTAATAGTTGCGTGGTGCGCCAGAGCGCTGAAGATCGCGTTAATAATAAGATCAACGCCCTCAAATCCTTGAAGAGGGGAAAGATACTTGCCCTCACTGGCTGCATCGTGGACTCAAGGGTCGATGGCCTCAGGGATCGCTTTCCTCATGTAGACCTGTTTTTCGCACCGCAGGCTTTTTCCGAACTGTCCCAATTCCTTGAGGATCGGGGGTTGGCTCCTAAGGGGTTGGATTCAGGTTTGATTACCCATAGGCCTAAACCCAGCGCCTTCGTGAATATCATTCAAGGGTGCAATAACTTCTGTTCCTACTGCATCGTGCCTTATCGAAGGGGGAGGGAGCGTAGCCGCCCTATGGCGGAGGTCGTCCGTGAGGTTGAAGTGCTGGTGAGCAGTGGTGTCACAGAGGTCACTCTGCTCGGGCAAAATGTCGACTCTTTCGGGCACGATCTGCAGGCAAAGCCTTCACTTGCCGACCTTTTAACGGAGCTGAACCGGATCAATGGTCTAGCTCGGATACGCTTTCTGACCTCTCACCCCAAGGACATGAACTCACATCTAATCGAAAGAATGGCGCGGCTCGAAAAAGTCTGCGAGCACTTGAGCCTCCCCATTCAGGCGGGAGACAATGATATTCTACAGGCGATGAGGCGGGGCTATACCGTAGAGCAATACGTTGGGCTCATTCAGAGAATACGTCAGTCTATTCCCCACATTGCACTGAGCACTGATGTTATCGTTGGATTCCCCGGAGAGAGCGAGGGGCAATTTCGTAAAACCTACGATCTGCTCGGCGACCTCAGGTTCGATACGGTCCATGTAGCCTGCTACTCGCCACGACAGGGGACCATCGCTGCGCGGAAGCTTAACGACGATGTCTCCGCTGCGGAGAAGGTTAGGCGTAGGGAGATGGTTGAGGGGCTTCAGGAGTGCATCGCCACCGAGATCAATGGAAAGCTATTAGGGCAAATAGTTGAAGTCCTGGTTGAAGGGCGTGAAAAAGGGAAATGGTGTGGGCGTACCAGGACGGATAAGCTCGTTTTTTTCGTGGATGAAGCTGTCCACACTGGACAGTTCGTTAATGTAAAAATCGAGAAAACAAGCCCCTGGTCGCTTCAGGGCATTATCGCAGGGCAGTCAAAATAGGGCTTGGAGTCATAAGAGCTTAACAGGGGGAAATCGGGTTGGAAGGGATTGAGCTTCGGGATAAGATTGATAAGCTTAAGAAATCGCTCAATGCCGTGATTGTGGCCCATAACTATCAGCGCCCGGAGGTGCAGGATATTGCTGATTTCGTAGGCGATTCGCTGGAGCTCGCGCGCCGATGTACCCAGGTCGATGCCGAGGTTATCGTATTCTGCGGCGTCCATTTTATGGCGGAGAGCGCTGCTATCCTTAACCCGGAGCGCACGGTGCTCCTGTCGGAGGCGGATGCTGGCTGTCCTATGGCGGACATGATCAGTGCGGAGGACCTTAGGGAGTGGAAGGAACGGTATCCCAATGCTGCTGTGGTCTGCTATGTGAACTCCACTGCAGCGGTCAAGGCACAGAGCGATATCTGCTGCACGTCGGCCAATGGTCTGGAGGTAGTAGAATCGCTCTCCCATGACGAGATCATCTTTGTCCCTGATCAGCACCTGGGGCACTATATCGCTACAAAGACCGATAAGCGGATGATACTGTATCCAGGCTTCTGCCCTCCTCATCAGCGGCTGGTTCCCCGGCATATTAAGCTTGGCAAGGAGCTTCACCCCGATGCCGTCGTGCTGGTGCACCCTGAGTGCTCCTCTGAGGTAATCGCGCTGGCGGACAGGGCGCTCAGCACCTCACAGACGATCCGCTATGTCAAAGAGAGTGATGCTAAGATTATTCTCATCGGCACCGAGGAAGGAATACTTCATCGCATGCGTCGGGAGAGCCCTGAGAAAACCTTCCATTTACTCACCACAGGATTGCTCTGTCCGGATATGAAGAGGACCTCACTGGAGAGTGTTGTGAGGACAATGGAGCAGCGGCGAAATGTGGTGAAGGTTCCCGAGGATGTGAGGGTAGCAGCAAAGCTTGCCCTCGACCGCATGCTCGCAGTAATATAGGGAGGGCTTTCAGATGAACCAGTACGATTATATTATTGTGGGCAGTGGCATCGCCGGGCTATATACTTCGCTGCTGGCGCAGGTTAAGGGGAGCGTGCTCCTGCTAACCAAGGCCGGTATTAATGATTGCAATAGCAGGCATGCTCAGGGGGGGATTGCCGCTGCTATCGGAATAGGCGATTCAGCGGAACTCCACTATCAGGACACTATTGCCGCCGGGGCTGGCTTGTGCGATGAGGAAGCGGTGCACATCCTCGTCAATGAAGCCCCCGATCGCATTGCCGACCTGATCAATTTCGATGTTCACTTTGATACGGTAGATGGCGCAGTGGCCCTTACTAAAGAGGCGGCTCACAGCGTGCCACGCATACTGCATGCAGGCGGCGATGCTACCGGCGAACATATCGAGGTTACATTAAGCCGTATGGCGAAGCAGTCTAAAATTGTCATCCTGGAATATTGCCTCGCTACCGAGATTATCATTGATGACGGTGTGGTTCAGGGGGTAAGGGCCCTCGATAGCCGTACCGGTGCAGTGGAAGAATTCCGCTCTGGAGCTGTGATCCTGGCAAGTGGTGGTGGGGGGCGGTTTTACAAATTCACCACGAATCCCGATACCGCTACCGCTGACGGTATCGCCCTCGCTTATGATGCTGGTGCAGAGATCACCGATATGGAGTTCTTTCAGTTCCATCCTACAGCGCTTCGCCTCCCCGGTGTGACCCCGTTCCTCATCTCCGAGGCGGTTAGGGGTGAGGGGGGAATCCTGCGCAATATAGAGGGGCGCCAGTTCATGTACGATTACGCTGCAGAGGGAGATCTAGCGCCCAGGGACGTTGTGGCCCGCGGAATACTTACCGAGATGAATAAGGCGGGGAGCGATCGTGTCTTCCTCGATGTAACCCATCTGCCCTCACGCCGGGTTACTGCGCGCTTCCCTCACATCTATCGATTCTGCCTTGTCAATGGCCTCGATATTACCGAGACTCCCATCCCGGTAGCGCCTGCCGCTCACTACATGATGGGAGGCGTAAAGACGAATGTCTGGGGGGAGACCAATATTGCCGGGCTCTTCGCTTGTGGAGAAACGGCATCTACAGGTGTACATGGTGCCAACAGGCTGGCATCCAATTCGCTTCTTGAAGTGGTGGTTTTTGCCAAGCGCATCCTTGAAAGAAAGAAGGAAGGTGTTAAGCCCCCTGATGTCAGCAAGCGGGAGTGCTTTTCTTTGAGAGATAGAAGGCGGAGAAAGGCCTCAGGGAAAGTTCCTCGCCCCAGCCTGTTAGCACTTCAGTCTCTTATGTGGGACAACGTGGGGATGGTGCGCTCCAAAGAGGGCTTGGCAGAGGCGGCATCCGTGCTTGCCTCGTGGCAAAGGGCTATAGATAAGCCTGCCGACCGTCCCTTCCGTGAGCTCGCTAACATTATTCTGGCGGGGCGGCTGGTGACCGAGGCAGCGCTGATTCGAGAAGAGAGTCGCGGTGCTCATTTCCGCTCCGACTTCCCCGCACCATCGGATACCTGGCTCAAGCACATCGTTTTCAGGAATATAGCCTAATTGCTACGCGGAGCTCAATACAAAAAGCCAAGCATCTTCTATTGGAGACCGCTGAAAAAGAGTTGCAGGATACTTGCTGCCGGGGGTCTGGGGGTGTCCCCCAGCTTTAAAAAATCCCCCAAGATTGGGGGATTAGGGG
>JAAXQM010000259.1 GCA_012974295.1 Dehalococcoidales bacterium | reverse complement strand
CCTTAATATATAGACGTTTGATGATAACTTTTTGTTCCACGCCTACTAAATTGGTGAGAGGATGCGTATTAGCACTAGTAGCTGCACAGATGTGCGTGCGGTTATTACGGTCACCTACATTAACTAAGATAGTGACTCTATAATCAAAAGACCGTGTGTCGGATTTATCTGCCTCCACACGTTCAAAATGACAATTGTGACACCCTATCCCGCGGGATAATAAATTGACTATCAATGCAGCTTCATGACGAGCTTCTCAGCAAGAAGGTTAACCAGTGTTCTTTTAAACGACCTGCTTGCATATTCGGGAGTTATGTCAAGTATCCGGCTCGCTGACCAGCCCTCAATTATTGTACACCTGATGATTTTCCCACTAAAATCAACATAGAGCCCTAGAGTGCTTGACAAATTGTCATCAATAGTGTTAGAAATGTCCACACGGAGTTAGCTTATCAATGAACGACTCTGATAGTCCTGTTTTTTCGTTCTTCACTGGCTGAAGAGCAGATCTGTGTCATGGGTACTAACGGTGCCCTAGCAATATATAATATTTAACCGACTCGATATAGATGTATCATCGACGATTACTTCCCATAATTACAGGGAAGTCCGGGTAATGTACAAAATAAATAGTTAAGGAGGGTCTAAATGCCGGTATTTGAAAGTACGGAAAAGATGTACGATGTGTTGGGGACTCTGTTCAAGGCTTTAGCAGATGATCCTGTTGCAGGCCCCAAATACCGTCAATCGGGTATCGTTATCAAGTTCACCATAACGGATCCCGATGGTTTCATATGGCTAACCAAAGACGCCGAGGTTATCTGTGGGCCAGCTGACCTCAAGCCCACTATAGAGATGAAACTCAGCGGCGATACGTGCCACGAGTTCTGGCTTCAGTCTATATCAATGCCGGTAGCGATGGCGAAGGGTCGTATAAAGGCAAAGGGACCTCTTCCGAAGGTCATAAAGCTTCTACCTCTGTTGAAGCCGGCCTATAAAGCGTATCCAGAGATTGCTAGAAAACATGGCCTTCCGGTTTGATTGAGTAAAGGGGGTTTTTATGAGCAAGGAAGCAAGCATAAAACAATTCGAAGAAGATAGAAAAGAGGCGGTAAGAATAGCAGCACGGCTACTTCTGGCATCAGGGACAACTTCCCCCAGAGTAGGGGGTGTCGGAGAGTCCACCATTCATATTATCGATGATGAATGTGCTATAGAAGAACTGTGCCAGGCCATCGAGAAAATGTCTGAGGAGAATGAAAGTTGGGACTTCTTCAAACGGGATGCAGCAATGCTCAGGGATGCTGATGCGGTCCTCGTTGTGACATCGCTGAGATGCCTCACCGACCCGGCGGACATCAACTGCAATATGTGCGGCAAGCTCACCTGTGAGTACCTTAAGGAAGAGGAAAAGCTACCCGATGAACCGGGGATTGCCTTCAGGGGGCCGCTCTGCGTTTTCCGGGCGAATAACGTTGGCTATGCCATAGACGGCATCATATCGTTAGCCAGAAATCTTGGTATTGATTATGGCGTATACTGGTCAGCCGGTGCTGCCGCTATGAAAATGAGGATTGTGCCCAAGAATACCGGTTTTGCACTGGCGGTGGGCATTTCTGTGACCGAGAAGAGTCCCTTTAGGGACATCCCTAAAAAATATCATGAGATAAACCAGGCTACCATGAATGACCGGATTATCCAACGGCTGTGGCCTCAGTTCAGATCCATATACAGCTAGGATGCTGCAGAGAACGAGGTGAGAGAAATGGCAATAAGGGAATTGGACGATTTGATACAGAACGGTCTCGATAGAGCTCTTGAACTGATGGCTGTGGCAGCGCATAACAGCTTCAGGTTCGGTGGAAGAAACACCCCAAAGATCATCAGCGTTGGCAAAGAGCAAATGGTAGAGATTGCGGAGTTCTGTTATTCCATGGGAGACATGTCCCCTCTGGCAGCTCGCGATGGCAGGTTTGTTATGGAGCTGGTAAAGGAACCCTGCGCCCTGCTCCTTATCGGAGATAAGAGGAAATCGGATTTCAATTTCGACTGCGGCGCCTGCGGTTACAGGACCTGCGCCGAGCTCAACAAAGCGGAGGAGGTAGAAGCGCTTACTGCACGGGGTCCCAGCTGCCAATTTAAAAACATAAATTTAAACATTGCTGCGGATGCCGCTGCTGCGGCAGCTTGGAGGCTGGGATTACACTGTCGCGTGTTCAGCACGCTCGCCATGGCTGCCTTTGCCCTTAACATCATCGAGGACGTCGATATAGCTGCGAGCGTTTGCGTTAGCGTCGCCAAGAACGACCCTTTCTTCGACAGGCATAAATACTGGACCGATGAGTACTGGGATGAGATTTTCCAGAAGGAGTTCCCTACGTTCACCCGCGGGTTCATTGGCGCTGTTGAAGAAGAGGACTAGGGCGATGGAGGTGGCCCATGGGTAGTAAGGCTCATCTCAATCAGGTCATCGCTTCACACCTCGCCGAGATGAAGGCAGATGAGGATCCTGATAGGGAAATATACATCTTTGAGAAAGGGGATCTTGGCGAGGATGTACTCACCTATCAAAATATCTATGAAAACTCAAACAAGATAGCCCGGCTTTTCTTCGACAATGATATCGGCAGGGGCGATGCGTACGCTGTTTTCATGAGGAACCACCCCGAATTCGTATACGCAACTCTGGCGGGGCCCACCCTAGGCGCTATTATGGTTCCGGTCGATCCACGGACCAGGGGCGACCGGCTGAAGTTCCTGCTCAAGGACTGCGGGGCTAAGGCCGTTATTGTGTCGGGAGAATTCCTAGAGCAGCTCGAAGAGGTCATCAGCGATGTACCTTCGGTGAAGTTTATCACAGTTGCCTACAGGCCGGAGCAGAGTATTCCAGTATCGGAGAAATATCATGCATTGAATGAGGTGCTTGAGAAAACCTCATGGGACGTAGTGGAGCAGCAGATAATGGACGTGCGGCATCCCATGCAGATAATTTATACATCAGGAACAACCGGCGATCCCAAGGGCGTGACGATACGCAACAATAGGACGGGCCTGTTCAACATTCTGAATAAGATTGTATGGAAATACCAGAACGATGATATTCTCTATAATGGGCTGTCGCTAACCCATGGCAACGCTCAAACTGTAACCCTTTTCCCGGCTTTCAGTATGGGAATCAAAGCCGTGTTCAGCCCCCGCTTCACCAAGAGCAGAATCTGGGATATCTGCAGGAAATATGGATGCACCTCCTTTTCCCTTCTCGGCGGAATGATGGCTGGGATATATAATGAGGCTGAAAAACCTGATGATGCGGACAATCCAGTACGCATGGTCATCAGCGCTGGAACGCCGCCATCGCTTTGGGAGACATTCGAGAAGAGATTCAACGTCCAGATTCTCGAGTGGTACGGGTCAGTAGAGGGCGGGTTCGCATACAAACCGGTCGGGCAGGGGCCAATAGGTTCATTCGGCAAACCAGTTCCTGGTGTTATGGAAATGAAGGTTGTGGATGGGGACGATAATGAAATGCCGGTGGGAGGAACAGGAGAGCTCATCTGTAGAATGCTGAGAGGCGATACCAAGGTTGACTACCTGGGCAAGCCAGATGAGTCCAAGGAGAAGACCAAGGGCGGTTGGCTTAGAACCAGTGATATGGTGCACAAAGATGAAAAGGGCTGGTACTTCTTCGACTATCGAAAAGGTACGGAACTCCGCCGTGCAGGGGACTTCATTCAGCCTGACTACGTGGAAACAGTTATCGGAAAGCATCCCGATGTAAGCGAAGTCTGTATCTACGGTATTTCGGCAGCTTCTGGCGCACCGGGAGAGAGCGACCTAGTTGCTGCTGTCGAACCATTTGAGGATAGGACCATTGACCCAAAATCGATATTTGAGATGTGCAAAAAAGATCTCGAGTCGAACTATATCCCCTCGTATTTGCAAATTGTCGATCAACTTCCAAAAACTTTGACCGAGAAGCCACTGGCACGGCAACTGAAGGATATGTTCGAGCGTGGAGAGGGTACGATCTATAAACTTGAAGATTATAATTAGTTCCTGGTGACTGCCTGAGCATTTGTACACCATTAAAGAGGTTTGAAACAGGTAGTAGTCTATAGTGCGATTTAGAGGAGTACTCAATGCCATATAGAGAATTAAATCTTGAGTTAACCGAAGAACACGAGCTTCTGAAGGAAGAGGTGCATAGATTCGCCGTGGAGGTGCTAAGGCCCGCGTCCATTGAGTTGGATAAACTCCCGCCCGAAGATGTGATACAAAAAGGCTCGCTGTGGTGGGACTGCATGAAAATGCTGTACCAAAATAATTATCATTTGGTGCTTATCTCTGACGAGTACGGGGGGCTTGGGCTCGACCCCTTGGGCGTGCATATCATATGGGAGGAGCTGGCATATGGAAGCGTAGGGTTCGCCGTGTCTCTGGGATGTAGCTGTTTTTCTTCCTTTTACGCAACCTTGCTTTGCGAGGATCATCTGATCGACAGGTTTGTCGTCCCGTTCGTTAACTGTAAAGATGCCAGCGTTATGAGTTGCTGGGGAATCACCGAGCCGGCTCATGGCTCGGATAATTTGATGGCAAGTACTCCATTTTTCCGCGATCCGAGAGCTTCACAGCAAGTGAAGGCTACCAAAAAGGGTGGTAACTGGGTAATAAACGGTCAGAAATCGGCATGGATTTCAAACGGTCCTGTTGCCTCCGATGCTGCCCTTTTCGTCAGTATCGACCCATCAATGGGGTTCGCCGGGGGAGGTATTTGCCTGATGGATCTCACCCAGGCTGGAGTGTCACGGGGCAAGCCCCTTAACAAACTTGGGCAGAGGGAGTTGCCGCAAGGGGAAATCTTCTTCGATGAAGCTATTTGCCCCGAGGAATTCATGATCGTAGACCCCGAATGCTATGAGGCAATGACCGAGCTAACCCTGGGACATGCCAATGCGACAATGGGGGCCTATTTCACCGGCTGTGCCCAGGCAGCCTACGATATGGCCCTTGAGTATAGCATTGAAAGGGTCCAGGGAGGGAGACGCCTCTGTGACCATGAACTGGTGCAGAAGAAGCTTTTTGATATGTTTACCAAGGTGGAGACGGCCAGGTCATTTTCCCGCAGCGCAATGGTCTTTAATATGAACACGACACCTCCACTCGTACAGTATTCCATTGCCGCGAAGGTGTATTGTACAGAAGTAGCCTTTCAGGTGACCAGCGATGCCATACAGTTGTTCGGTGGCTACGGGGTGAGTAAGGATTTTCCCATAGAGAAACTCTTCAGAGATGCGCGGGCTGGCATGATCGAGGATGGATCAAATGACTCCCTTTCTATCGCAGCCGGGGGAATGCTTGTAAAGGAGGCATTAGGACAATAGAAGACGTATATATTATTGGCGTGGGTATGATCCGGTTCAATAAGTATCCGGATAAGACCGTTAGATCTATGGCCGAGGAGGCGATCGAACTTGTCCTTAAGGATGCCAGCCTGAACAATAAGGACCTGCAGGCTGCTTTCTTCTCCAATACTTTCTGGGGCATGTTCTCCAATCAGCATTCCATTCGTGGCCAGGTAATACTGCGGGGTATGGGCATTGATAGAATACCTGTTACCAATGTGGAAAATGCCTGTGCCGGCGCCTCCACGGCTCTTCACCTGGCCTATATGGGAATCCGCGCTGGCATGTTCGATGTAGCGCTGGCATTGGGCTCGGAAAAAATGAGCCATCCCGATAAAACGCTTTCCCTAGGGGCCTACGCCTCCTGCATGGATGTAGAGAATCTTATAGAGCACATCAACATGATAATGGAGGTTAGCAAGACGTTCAATGTTGAGATACCGGAGGCTCAAACAGCTCCTGGGGAAGGGAGAAGCATCTTTATGGACGCCTATGCTACAGCGGCACGATGGCATATGGACAGGTTTCGTTCAACACAACAACAGCTTGCGGTAATTTGCTCCAAGAATCATTGGCACGGGTCTTTGAACCCTCTTTCGCAGTATCAGATACCGATGTCAGTGGAGGAAATTCTGGCAGATAAGCCCGTTGCCTATCCCCTTACCCGAGCGATGTGTGCGCCAGTAGGCGACGGTAGTGCTGCGGCGATAGTCTGTTCGGAGAAGTACCTCAATAAGCTATCCAATGCACGGCCCGTGAAGATACTGGCTTCGGTGCTGGGACAGGGTGCTGACAGGGGTATTGACGAAACGGATATTGGTGAGCGTCTTTCTATGGAGGCGTATAATATGGCAGCAGTTGGGCCGAACGACATCAGCATTGCTGAGCTGCACGATGCCACTGCCTTCGGAGAGCTCCACCAGACGGAGGTTATGGGTTTCTGTCCCGTCGGTGGAGGTGGCCCCTACGCAGAAACGGGAGCTACCAAACTCGGTGGCTCAAAACCGATTAATACCAGCGGTGGCCTGGAGTGCCGCGGTCATCCCATCGGCGCATCGGGTCTAGCCCAGATTCACGAGATCGTATCCCAGCTTAGGGGCGAAGCTGGCAATCGGCAGGTGGAAGGGGCGCAAATAGGCCTCGCTGAGAACGGTGGCGGCAACATAGGTATCGAAGAGGCAGCCATGTGCATGCACATTCTGCAGAACGTCGGCTGAGAGATAGTTGCACGACATGCCCATCGCACACCTGGGTCCCTCATTAGGGGGATATCACTCAGTCAGGTTCAACATCATCGCACATAGTTCAAGACAAACCCCTTTGACCATGGAAACGATGAATTGGGTAAATTCGATCTCAGGGAAAAAAACGTTCTAATTACCGGTGCTTCTTCGGGAATTGGCAGGGAACTTTCGCAGTGCTTCGCCAAGGAAGGATCGAACCTGCTATTGGGATGCCACCCCTCAGAAAAGGACATTCTTGCGAAGCTGGCCGATGAACTGCAGAACAGGTATGCAGTTAAAACTTCAACTTTCCCCATCGACCTTTCGGAAGAAAACGGGTCTGAAAATCTGTACCAGCAGGTCAAGCAATCTGGAGAGAGAATCGATGTGCTGGTTAACAACGCTGGAATCCTACTCTATGGTAACTTTCATGAGATACCCCTAGAGCGCCAGGAATTGCTAGTCAACTTAAACCTTATCGCCTATTTCAAACTGATGAGGCTCTTTTTACCAGACATGGTTGATGCCAAAGAGGGCAGGATACTTAATATAGTATCGACCGCTGCTTTTCAGCCCACGGTTCATCATGCGACATACGGCGCATCAAAGGCCTTTGTGCAAAGCCTGAGCCAGGCAGTTAACCAGGAGATCAAAGGAACCGGTGTTAAGGTCTTTACGCTCAACCCCTCATATACAAATACTCCGCTATTAAAGAGTGGGGGCTTCCCGAAGAGAATCTGGTGGTACACAATCAGCGGTCTTAGCGACCCTGCGGTAATAGCACATAAAGGGATAAAAGCTTTCAAAGAGGGAAAGACAGTCTGCATTCCTGGAAGGAGAAACTGGTTTATTCACTCCGTTCTGATCAGGCTTACGCCTCGAGGTCTGGCGGATATTCTGTCCTACTGGGTATTGAGAGAGAGGCACTAGGTTTCACTGGGTAGAAGCATGGAGAGAGTATTTGTAACAGGTGCTTCTGGATATATTGCGGGCAGGCTGCTTTCTCTTCTAAATGATAAAGCAGAAATAAAAGAAATTGTTGGCATTGATATCAAAGAGCCTGCTATCACTCTTAAGAAGTTCGTATTCTACAAGCTAGATGTAAGAGAACAGTTTGAGCATATTCTAAAAGACCATAGGATTGATACGGTTGTTCATACGGCATACATTGTTCCTCCTATACACGATATAAATTTGATGGAGGACATCAACGTCAATGGTACCAAGAATGTCCTACATTCCTGCATGAGAGCAGATGTTAGTCAGCTTTTGTATACAAGTTCAGCAACCGCTTATGGTTTTCACCCCGACAATGACGTCCCTCTGACCGAGGACAGTCTGCTGAGAGGGAACGATGATTTTACCTACAGCAAAAACAAAAAAGAGATTGAGGCTATCCTTTCAGAATTCATATTGCAGAATCCACAGCTAATAGTAACCATAGTACGACCGTCATTTGTTGTTGGTCCAGGCTTCGATGATCCCCTTGCCCGTCACTTGAGAAAGAAATTTGTACTTCTACCCTCAAATAGTCGACCCTTCCAGTTTGTACATGAGGATGATCTGATAGAGATTATCTATCTTCTACTTAAAAATGGAATGGCCGGGGCCTTCAATGTAGGTGCGGAAGGGGCAGTCACCCCCAAACAAATGGTCAGTCTACTGAGGAATATACCCATCTACGTTCCTTTCAGTTTAATGTATCTGTTAACCTGGCTGGCTTGGAATCTCCGGCTGTCCCTTGTCACCGAGTTTCCCGGTCCTGCCCTTAATATGACGCGATACACCTGGGTAGTCTCAAGTGATAAACTAACAAGAGCGCTCAATTATCAATACAAATACACATCCCTAGAGGCATTCGCGGATTTCGCTGAATTTGTGCAAAGGCAGTAAAACCGCACAGTCTGCCGGTACGGTGCGCCTGTTTCGTAGCTTACCCGGGAGATTTGGCCCAATAAAACCCTCATAGGGAACTTGATTCCGTTTGTGGGTAATAACAGAGGGGCCACCCATTATCGGGTAGCCCCTAATATTGTACTGGTTTTGTTTGAATACTTGGAATTTAAATTTATGGCACCAGCTTCATCTCTCTCGCTTTTACGATGTAGTCGGGCTCAGACCACCATGGGTCAATACCCATGTCTTCCGCTACCACCCGTGCCGCGTTGT
>JAAXQM010000094.1 GCA_012974295.1 Dehalococcoidales bacterium | reverse complement strand
ACAAAAAGCCAAGCATATTCTATTGGAGACCGCTGAAAAAGAGGTGCAGGATACTTCCTGCCGGGGGTCTGGGGGTGTCCCCCAGCTTTAAAAAATCCCCCAAGATTGGGGGATTAGGGGGTTGATTGAGAGTATTTCAGCAATCTCTATTGATTTGATAGAGCCAATCGGCTGAGACGAAATGAAAATCCATGTACTATCCCCTAGGGTATTCTTCATGAGCTGGCTGGGGAAGATGTCCTTTTTAGGTCTCCTTGTATTGTTCGTGGCGGGTTTCTTTTGCTCTTGTTCGAATTCTGTTGCTACCCCCATACCTGTTGCTACCCCCATATATACGTATAGTGTCGTCAATACTTATCCGCACGATAGTAATGCCTTCACGCAAGGTTTGGTTTTTGAAGATGGCGCTTTGTTTGAAGGGACGGGGCTTTATGGGAGCTCCACCTTACGTCGAGTAGAATTGGAAACCGGGAACATCATGCAAATTCATGAGCTACCGGATCAATATTTTGGTGAGGGTATTACAATTTATAGTAGCGAGATCATTCAGTTGACATGGAAATCCCATATCGGTTTTGTGTACGAGAAAGATAGCTTCGAGTTATTGCAGGAGTTCGATTATCTCACTGAGGGCTGGGGCATTACACATGATGGCGAGCGTTTAATCATGAGCGATGGTACGTCAGCATTATATTTCCTTGACCCCGAAACCTTGGAGGAAATTGGTCGAATTGACGTATATGACAGCGATGGCCCCGTGACCAGGCTCAATGAACTGGAGTACGTTCAAGGTGAAATATACGCCAATGTGTGGCAAACGGATCAAATTGCTATTATTGCACCTCAGACAGGTGAAGTGATTGGATGGATAGATATGGAAGGGCTCCTCGGTCCAGAAGACCGTACCAATCATGTTGATGTTCTAAATGGCATTGCGTATGATGCAGAAAATGAACGGCTGTTTGTGACCGGGAAGTTATGGCCAAAACTCTTTGAAATTGAATTGGTTGCCGTAAACGATTAGCTGTTGTATAGGTGGTGAATATTCGAGAAGAGCGTAAAGCCGCTCATTTAACGGAGGTTAGCTCAGCAAAATCGGAGCCAGTGGTTCTTTATAACATATAGGGATGATGGAGAGTATGGAGGACAGGAAAAAATTAGCCGCTCCGTGTGGCCTATACTGTGGGGTTTGTGGTGTTCTTATGGCTCACAGGGATAACAACATCAAGTTTAAAGAAAGATTATCAGGTGTTTATGGTGTAACTGCAGATGAGATTAAGTGCCAAGGGTGTCTCTCTGACGAACTCTTCACATTTTGTCGGGCCTGTCCTATCAGGTCCTGTACAACTGATAAAGGCATCGAAGGGTGTCATCAATGTGGTGATTTCCCCTGCCATTTCATTGAGGATTTTCCTCTTCCCGTCGGTAAGAAGGTGATGTTACGTGCTATACCGGTCTGGCGGGAGCTTGGAACTGAGAGATGGATGAAAGAGGAGGAAGAACGCTATCACTGTCCTCACTGTGGCTATACGGTATTCCGGGGAGTCAAAAAGTGCCGCAATTGCCACAGTCCGCTTGATTTGGATTGATCAATTTATGGGAGACTGCTGGGAAAGAGGTGCAGGGTACTTCCTGCCGGGGGTCTGGGGGTGTCCTCCAGCTTTAAAACTCCCCCAAGACTGGGGGATATAGGGGGTTCATAAAGACTATTTCAGTATTCTCTATGAATTTAATCCAATGGATGAGATTTTAACGCGCTCGTGGAAACAGGTTGAACAGGTAATCGCTGCTGCCCTGTCTGAGGACTTCGCTCACTGCGATGTCACCACCGAGGCAGTCATTCCGCCTGATCTTGACGGGAGAGCGTCTATTCTGGTCAAAGCGGGTGGCACCTTGGCGGGCATAGAAGTAGCTCGAGCAGTCTTTCAGCATATTGACTCTGAGTTGAGGGTGGGGGTACTCATTCAGGATGGCGCCAGGGTTCGGAGCGGGGATATAGCAGCCACCGTTACAGGTAAGGTAGCGAGCATTTTACGAGCAGAACGCACCGCGCTTAACTTCCTCTGCCACTTAAGTGGTATCGCGACCGAGACGGCGCAATATGTCGAGGCGGTAAGGGGTTTGAAGGCTAAGATTACCGATACCCGGAAGACTACACCGGGGATGAGGATGCTGGAAAAATATGCAGTGCGCATGGGTGGTGGTAGTAGCCACCGGCTGCATCTGGGCGATTGGGTGCTTATCAAGGACAATCACTGGGTGGCGCTTCGTTCTCTCGGTACAGGTGTTAAAGAAGCGATTGAACTGGTACGTCAGAGTTCATCACTTAAGGTAGAGATCGAGGTGGGCAACATTGGTGAGGCCGTAGAGGCACTGGACGCCGGCGCTGATATTATTATGCTCGATAATATGGCAGTTGGTGAGATGAAGAAGATGGTTGAGCTTGCCCGGGGGCGAACTGTGATAGAGGCATCCGGCGGTATTACCCTGGATAATGTGCGTCAGGTTGCCGAGACCGGTGTAGACCTTATCTCTATAGGCGCTATTACCCATTCAGCAAAAGCCCTGGACCTGAGCCTGGAACTGGAAACCGGGCACTAAATCGATATGGCATACGATACCATAGTTTCCGATTGGAATGGGACGATTACGAAGGATAATGACGAGAAAGCCATCCTCGAGACTATAGCAAAAGACCTCTTTAAAGCTTCTATACCCCTTCATTTAGGCAGGGCAGCTCGTCTCCTCAACGTAAGGGAGGAATTAAAAACCCTATACTGGCAAGGAAGTCAGGACGCCGAATTTGATTTCGCCACAGAGATGTTCAAGATTTACAATTCACATGTAATAAATGGGCTTCCCATATCCTTCATTCATCGTTCAGTAAATAGATATGCAGAAAGGAAGGAAACCCAGTATAAGCTTGACCGCAGGATTCTGAGGCCGATCCGCTCTTTTCATCAAGCGGGAAAGGCCACGGGTATCCTTTCATCCGGTTATGGATATGGAATCGATCGGATTCTCTCTGTTGCCGGATTCAGGCGCTGCTTTGATTTCCGCATGGCAAATTCATTTAAACAGGAAGGTGGTAGGGCAACAGAATTTCTATTGAAGATCTATAAGAATAAACATCAATTACTTCTGGAAACCCTCAGACATAGAAATCTTGATGAGAATAGGACAGTTTATATAGGCAACAGCGAAGATGATGAGGGTTGTTTTGACATTGTCAGGTATCCCATTGTGGCATTCTTAGCCGCGGATGAGCTAAAGGAGAGGTGGGCATCGCGGTATAAAGCTTTTGTGCCGGAGGATGAGCGCGATTTGGCGAATTACTTGAACAGTGTATAACTAATACAACTTTCCATATGTAGCTATACTAATATACCAAAGCTGTCCTGACTGGAAACCATAGCCGCATAAAGTTAGTAGAAGATCTTATTAATAGTCCAAAGCTTGAAGATTCGCTCCCCCAAGTATATTAGCCACCTGATAGTAGAAGCCCTTCTCCAATCCCTATCTCATAGATGAGGAAGAACCCGAAAATGATACTGAACGTTCCAGCTGCCATCTGAATCAGACGATTAAAAGTGGGAAAGCGGGCTGACGTAGAGAAAGGTACTGCCAAGAAGATAGTCATAATGCCCATGGAGACAATGGAACCTAAGCCGAATAGCACGATATACAAGATCCCTGTCCAGGGGGAGTCAATAGCGGTGAGGGCGATAAGCATTAGGGCAGCACTCCCTGCCACTCCATGAACAGTCCCAACTAAGTAGGACTTTAGACGGAAAGATGGTTTTCCCAGAAAGGATAGTTTGTGGTGGGCTGTGTGATCCGATACCTCGGCATGGGAATGGAAGTGGTAGTGTTGGCCGCTGTCGTGATCATGGGGGTGTAGGTGCACCTTCTTCTTTCTAAATGCCCAGAATACCTGAAGGCCCAAGATGATAAGCATCACTCCTACAATGAGCTCCAAGAACAGGGCGATATTTTCAGGTATAGTTACGCGGAGCCCAATAACGATCAGGCCTACAATGAATAGAGTGGTTGTGTGTCCTAATCCCCATGATACCCCAATCCAGATGGCCTTGAAGGGATTGCGGTATTCGGAGACCATCGTGGACACAGCTACCACATGATCCGGATCTAGGGAATGGCGCGCACCTAGAAGAAGGCCTAGAATCAATGCAGCTGCCACGCTTGACTCCAATTAGTTCTCCTCTCTAGCTAACAATGGATTTTAATACTAATAGCTTTCTATAGCTGATGCCGGCACCCTTCACATTTAGCGCATAGACCGAATATAGCGAGATGATTTATGTTGGATTTAAAGCCGTACTCCTTCAGTAGGGTACGCTTTAAAGCTAGGAATGGGGATTCCGTGGTTTCTATAGTTTTGCCACATTGCTCACAGATTAGGTGATGGTGGTGACCTTTTTCAGCTGGATGATAGCGAAATTGCCCGCTGCCAAGGTCGGTCTCGGTTACCATGCCTAATTTTTTAAATAGGTCAAGGGTACGATATACAGTGGATATATTAACGTGAGGATATTGAACACAAACCCTGGCATGGATATCCTCAGCACTTATATGGTCATTACCCTCCTCAAGGGCAGTAAGTATAAGCTGGCGTTGAGGGGTAAGCCGGTAGCCCAGATCCCTTAAAGCTTCGCCGCCCTCTGCAGTACGATTTATGCCCTTCATCGCTTATTTAGCGTAGCACAAGTCGGAAATAATTGCAACAAGTTGCAGGTGCGACAAGATGCGGGAGTTTATCTGACTTATATCGGTTTGGGGAGTATGTGTGGTGGGGGTTCTACGGATGATCACCGCTTGGGGTATTTATCTGTGCTATCCAGGAGGATGGTGACCGGTCCGTCGTTATGGATTTCCACCAGCATGTGCTGCTGAAATAAGCCACTTGCTACCCTGAGCCTGCTGGAGCGAAGATAAGAGAGGAATCGCTCGAAAAGTGCTTCAGCCTCCTCAGGTTTTGCTGCCTCGGTGAAGCTGGGGCGCTTTCCCTTTCTGGTATCAGCGAGCAGGGTAAACTGGCTTACTACCAGAAGCTCGGCACTGGTGTCCAGGGCGGAGAGGTTGAACCTGCCTTCGCTATCGGGAAAAATGCGGAGACCAACTGTTTTTTCCGCTAGATATCGGGCATCCTGCTCTGTGTCCCCCGTGGATATGCCCAAGAATACGACCAGTCCCTGACCGATCTGCCCTACCACTTCGTCGGCGACGCTAACCGAGGCTTTACTTACTCTTTGTAGTAGCGCTTTCAACTTGCTGTGTCGCTGTTTTTTTATCCTCGGTCTTGCTCTCTGTCGACGCCTTAGACGCAGTGCCCGCAGCTTCCTTCTCAGCTGTCTCCTTCGCGACGGACTCTCCTTTTTCCTTGCTGTCGGAGCCTGACCGTCCCCGGCCGTGGTCCGTGCAATAAAAGCCGCTACCTTTAAAAAGGATGGGTACGGCGTGGAAGACACGGCGCGCACTACCCTGGCATTGCGGGCATATACTTACTGGTTCATCGTCAAACCGCTGTCTTCGATCAAACCGGTTACGGCAGAGGTCACATTCGTATTCGTAGGTAGGCATGAGGTACTTGTCACTATAAATTCTAGCATTTCTGGTGTGCCAAAGCAAATTTTGTAGCTAGTCACCTTGCAATTAGTAGTACATATCGATATAATATGGTGTCTGGGGAAATCGGGGTGTGGCGCAGTCCGGTTTAGCGCGCTTGCATGGGGTGCAAGAGGTCAGAGGTTCGAATCCTCTCACCCCGACCAGTAATCGTGAAGAGAAATTCTAGACCACTTGCACCAGGCGGGCTTCCCAAAATGGCAGGTGCAGATGGGCCTTAACACAAAGCAGCTACTGGAAGGCTTCAGAAACGAGTTAGAGGTCACCACTAGAACAATCGAGTACTACTGCGCGTAGTGCGTATATCCCCTAGGGCATCAATCTCATAGCCAGGTACCACATCCAGGCGTTCTTCCGCGTCCTCGTTGTCACCCACGACGGCAAGAGCTTATTCGAACCGCAGAGCCTCCGCTGGATAAATTCTGGATGCCTGCCTCGCCGGCAGGTAGGTGGTAAGCAGCGAAGCGCCGTAGGCGATTATAACCACTACCGCTATATTGACCCACGGGACCCGATATGTCAGGCCTGCGATGTTATCGCCCATAGTGTCAAGGATCTGGACAGAGAGAGCAGCACCCAGCGCGACGCCAATGGCAATGCCGAGCAGGGCGATAAAGGATGACTCCAGCAGGAAGGATAGCTGCACCATGCCCTTCTGGAAGCCCAGGGCGCGCAGTACGCCGATCTGCCTTCGCCGCTCCACAACGGAGCGGGCAGCGATGACCCCCAGGGCAGCTATACCTACCACCAGGCCAAGCCCCATGAATCCCTGCAACAGGTTATTCATCATCACGTTAATGCTCACAATATCACCAATCTCTTCTTCTAGCACCACCGCCTGCATGCCGTGCTCCAGAAACTGTTTCTCCAACGCCTTGGCGGTGGCTTCGGCATCCACGCCCTCCTCGATCCGGAACATGTAAGACTGAGGCGGTACTGGCTGTAAAAGCAGAGCGTTCACCATCTCATCAGAGGTAATCACTCCACTGCCAGCGTAGAAGGCTAGCTGCTCAAGTACCCCGATGACCCGGAGCCTTTGCTCTTCCCCGGTGCGGGGGTCCTGCGCCTGAATGTATACCTCGGGCAGGACCTCGTCCTCTATAAAGAACCCCTCAAGTTGGAAGTCCAGGGCAGGCCCGCCAAAGTTATAGTTGGACTTGGTAGGTACCAAATAAGCAGCGACTACTGTTGTCTCAGGTTCTTCCTGAAGGGCCTGCCATATCTCCCGGGGTGAGTCGTAGCCCTCGGCCATCATAGCGAACTCATAATTTACGCTGTCGGTGTAGCCTGCATCCACCCCCTGGAGGTAATAGTCGGTAAACTCCTGTTCAGTCCCTTCCTGTTTCACCTTAACCGGCGCTCCGTTGAAGCTGCCGATGAACTGGATGTCACCTGGGTCCACACCATTGCCCTGCTCTAAGGCTTTCCAGATATCCGGGATGGGGTTGGTGTAGCTGGTATCGGCTCGGATTTGATAGCCGCCTGATATCTTTTCTGTGTCCGAGAAAACTGCACCCATGCTGTAGGTGATAAAGGCCATCACGATGAGGGTGAACACTACCAGAGAGAACATAGCCAGGATGTTGCCTGTGCGGAATCGGTTATACAGGGGGTAGGATACAGCGGTCTTAAGCACCGGGGGCATGCCTCGGATGCGCCCGAAGAGGCGTACCATAGCCGCTATCAGCAAATCCGAGTTGTAAATGACAGTCCACACTGCTCCTAAAACCAGCATGATGCCGGAGAGGAAAAACATCTCCATGCCCTGCTGCATCTCCGGAAGAATGGATTCCAGGGTACCCGGGGGAAGGAGCCACCATACCACCAGGCCAAGTCCCGCTATAGTGAAAGCGGCCCGTTCTGGCAGACCGAAGCGTCGGGCCAGGAGAGGCACGCCGATAATCACAAGTGAGGTCCCCAGCATCCATGGAGCTAATTGTTCATTCTGAAAGCCATAAATGGCCATAAGGAGACCCATAATAGGTAGCATAATTGCCAGAATCAATCCCTTAATTGTCTTGCGAACAATGCGAGGCTCCGGGATGTCCCGGATGGCCCGCACGATGTTCAGCCGGCTCGCCCTCCATGAGGAGATAAATACGACGATGAAGGTGAAAACCGTGCCCAGGGTGTATGCCATGATCACGCTTTGCCATTGAAAGGAAAAAGCCAGCTCAAGGTCCACCTGGCCAAAGGCAATAGCGATGATACGGACCATTCCCCAGCCCACCACCACCCCCAGCACGCTACCTACGGCAGCAGCGACGAGAGCGTAGATGGCTCCTTCGAAGGCGAACATACGGATGACGTGCCCCTGCTGCGCTCCCACCGCACGGGCTATGCCCAGCTCACGTTTACGCTCCGCGGCCAGCATGACAAAGATGAGGAAGATGAGCAGAATGCCTGCCGCAATGGAGAACTGTCCGAACATGAGGAAGATGGTGGAGAATGTACTCCCGGCTTCATCGGCATCATCCAGTGCATCCTGTTTCACCGGTTCTGCTTCTAACCCTGTCCCTTCCAGAACAGGTTCCAGGCTGGAAATTACTACATCGGTGTGCTCAGCACCCTGAATAGCGTCTCCCTTATTGGTGATAATAATGGAATTTACCCTGCCATTATTGCCCGTCAGTGCCTGTAGCTGAGTCAGGGGCATTACCAGAGAAAGTTTGTCGGCGGGATTCGCTCCTTTTGTGTACACCCCGGCCACTTCTAGATTGGCAGGTTCAGACAATAAATACACGTTAACAGTATCGCCCGTGCCCACATCCAGCTCACTGGCAAGCTCGTTGCTTATATATACCTGACCATCGGCAAGGTCAGATACAGAAAGAATATTCCCCTGTTCGCTCTCAAGCTGGTCAAAGCCGTTCATCCACTCCTCGGCATAGCCGAGTATATCGACCTGGGGCTCATTCAATCCCGTCTCCAACGCGACCACCGGTGCAGTCTCGGTGGTCAGGGGAGCCACACCATCCACTTCTGGGACGCCCGCGAGCTCCTCGCGCACTGTATCGAAATAAGCCTCGTCGAAGTAGGCAGGATGGCCGGACGGGTCTGGTGTCTCTGCCTGCACCATGATATCCACCAGCCCGATCTGCTTCAGTGCCTCGGATCGAATGGAGTTGTTCAGGGTATCACCGACGGTGAAGGAGGCCGAGAAGAGAAG
>JAAXQM010000206.1 GCA_012974295.1 Dehalococcoidales bacterium | reverse complement strand
CCCTCCGATATCGGTTTTATGCAGGATATCGGGGGAGACTATTTTGAGGACTACCGGGAAACCGAATTCACGGGAGTGGGCAATTGCCTCCTCCCTGGTGCGGGCAAGCCTGATCTCGGTGGTGTTTATCCCCACCTCTTTCAAGATTTGCTTGGACTCCAGCTCGGTAAGGGATGTCCTCTTCTCTTTTCTAGCTGCCGTGATTATCTGATCTATGACCATAAGGCGATGCTCCTTTTTAGTACCACAATGTAAGTTTAGTTGCTTAGAAGATGGGCTTATAGACCCGGGTAGTGGTTCCACCCGGTGTCGTAAAGTTTAAAAAAAAGCGACCCCGATGGGATTTGAACCCACGATCTCCGCCTTGACAGGGCGGTGTGTTAGGCCGCTACACCACGGGGCCGAAACATGAAGCGCTCAGTAGGGGATTGTACCAATAATTACCTTGCCTTGTCAAGATAATCGTCTTCTGATAAGCTTTTCATGCGGAGGTAACGATATGGGTAAGCGAGATTTTAGACATCGGGAGAGTAAGAAACCCAAAAAGGATGCCAAACAAACGCCTATCGTAACGATCATTCAACCGCCGACAAACGTTGAAGTGGTCAAAAAAGCGAGGAAAGAGAAGGGGGATACAGAAGAAGAGGGGTAATGGCCGCCTATCGGGAACTATATGTTAGCGGGCAACTCGAAGAGCGTGTAGCCCGCGCACGCGCTGTACTCAGTGATTGCCAGCTCTGCCCCCGATGCTGCCGGGTAGATCGTCTCCATGGAGAGACAGGCACGTGTCGAACCGCCGCGGAGTCCTCGGTATCAAGTTATGGGCCTCACTTTGGCGAGGAAGCTCCACTGGTAGGCCAATATGGCTCGGGAACGATCTTTTTCACCCACTGCAACCTGAGATGTATGTTCTGCCAGAACTACTCCATCAGCCAGTTGGGAGAGGGCAAGGTAGTTACCACGGGAGAAATAGCCAAGATAATGCTTGCCCTTCAACAGCGGGGCTGCCACAATATAAACCTGGTGACTCCAACCCATGTCGTCCCGCAGATAATGGAGGCAATACATATCGCTGCGGGATTAGGGCTCTCAATCCCTCTTATCTACAACTGCGGCGGCTACGAATCGGTGGAAACCCTCAAGCTGCTTGATGGCATTATCGATATTTATATGCCCGATATGAAATATTCCGATGAGATGAACGCCCGCAGGTTTTCTGGTGTAAAGGATTACCCTGCGGTGAACCGTGCGGCAGTAAAAGAGATGCACCGCCAGGTCGGTGACCTCCAGATAGACGAGCGCGGTGTTGCAAGGCGGGGCCTTCTTATCAGGCACCTAGTTTTACCGAACGGGATCGCGGGGACAGAGGGGGTGGTCCGATTCATCGCCGACGAGATCTCCCCACAAACCTATTTGAACATTATGGCGCAGTACTATCCCGCTAATCGTGTTTATAAGATCCCCATGCTTTCCCGCCCTCTGCGCAATGAGGAGTTTAATGAAGCGGTGAACCTGGCCCGCAAGTACGGACTGGAGAGGCTGGATGGGATGAGACCACGTTCCATGGCAATAAAAAGGGGTTAATGAATGGAACAACGGGCAGCGCTGCACGCCGTGATTCATGGTATGGTACAGGCAGTGAACTTTCGCATTTTTGTGCAGCGCAACGCCAAGGCACTGGGGCTTACTGGCTATGTAAGAAATATCTCCCGCGATCATACGGTAGAGGTGGTAGCTGAGGGAGAGCGGGAGAAACTGGAGCAACTATTAGGTCAGCTGGAGGAGGGACCACGCTTCGCATCGGTGAAGCGGGTGGAGGTAGAGTGGTCGGAGTACAGCGGAACATACAGAAAATTCAGGATAGGGTCTTAGATACCCTTCTTTCGTACGGCAACCTCCAGGCTTCTAACCTCAGTTACTCCCTTAAGCGACGATACCATACCCAGCAGGGTATTGGCGAAGATCTGCCTGGCGAACTGGTTGAGTATGACGGGGGAACCGTTTACAAAGAGCAGCGTATCGTCTCCCCTCTTGCCGATGATCCGCTCATTTATGAAATCGGCTATCCCTGATATAGCTTCCATGGAGAACTGCGGGACGTCCACATCGAGTTTATCATCGCTCACGATGGCTTTTAGCTCCCCGGTGTCACAGCGCAGACCTTTATTCAGCTCCTTACGGTAAACCTCGATCTTGGGTACATGTGCCTGGTGAAATCCCTCGATGAAAATGATGTCGAAATCCTCGCCGAGCAGGCGCAATATCTCATCAATGGAGTCATTACCATCCTGGAGTTTGATCAGGGCCAATCTCTGTGGCGCGCTGATGGCCACCGCGTCACTTCCCGCCTCGGTATAGCGCCAGGTGTCCTTCCCCTGCTTATCAATATCGAAGTCCTTGCAGGCATGCTTAACCGTGGCCACGCGGTATCCCCGCCCCTTGAATTCAACGACAAGCCGTTCCACCAGCGTGGTCTTGCCCGACTGCGACTGACCCACTATGGAGACAATAGGAAGCATTTTACCGACCTCTCTTTCCCGGAAATCGTTTTTTTAGTTGTAATGTAATTATTCCTCACTCCAGTCAAGCATGAGTACTTTAACTGTCTCACCTTGCTCGACTGACGCAACGTCCTCGGGGACAATCACCAGACCATTGGCGCGGGACATGGAGGTGAGGATTCCCGATCCCTGAGGCCCGGTAGTGCGGGCAACGTAGCGGTCGCCTTCCCTGCTAACGATTGCACGGGCGAATACGCGGCGACCATCACTGTTCTTGATGTATCCTTCAAGTGTCGCTTCGATCGTAGGCTTAGATAGATTAATTTTCCCCATCATCTTGAGGTATTTTGTCCTCGATATCCTTCACTCGATCCCTGGCGATACCCAGGACCTGTGGGATACCACCGTAACGCAGTACCTGTGCGGCAGCGCTGAAGCTGTTACTGTTATAGATCTTACCTGTGGGGAGAGGCTGACCCAGTTCTATTAGCTCGTCACCGGTAGCAAGAATAGCGATTACAGGGCGGCGAATTACCCGGATTGTTTCCTTGCCCAATGATGCAAGTACGCCTATCTCAGAGGGGCGAAGAACCGTTCCCTTATTCACAACCAGCTGTCCCGTAGCGATATCCTCGCCGGCACGACGAACGTTTTTCCCCTTTGTCACCGGGTAAAGCACGCCTATCTTAAATGGGGGGCGCTCGTGGTGTGGGGTTTCATCGGTATGCTCGAATTGCACAACGCTATCAGCGCCATCGGGAAGAGGCGCCCCGGTCATAATGCGTAGAGCTGTGTTGGTCCTAACCTCCTCTTTCGGTAAATCGCCTGCCTTGACCTCCCCGATAACATTGAGGTAGACGGGTGATGTAGTGGTTGCACCATCAACATCCTCGGCTCTAACAGCATAGCCATCCATAGCAGAATTATCTCGCGGGGGGACATCGATGGCAGAGTAAACATCCTCATCCAGCACCTGACCCAGACATTCAAGGATGGGCTTCTCCTCAGCGTTCAGCACCGAGAAATAGCTAAGGACTTTATCAAGGGCTTCTTCCACGCTTATCATTGTGCTTCACTTTCCAGAAATGTCCTTGCCCGCTCAAGATCGGCTTCGGAGTTGATATTGAAAAAGCTTAGATGCTGCGGGTCGAATTTATCGATATCGGCGCTGTCAACGTACCGCACCCTTACAGAAGGGAAAAAATCGACAATCCTGCGTTTCCCTTCATCCAGCGTGGCTTCAATGGGCGTAAGGCATTTCTTCGAATAGACGGCATGGAGTGGCTCTAACTCGTCATCAACCCGCGGGATCACGACATCGTAGCCAGTGGAGAGTGACATAATGTGACGAAGTAAGGCGATATTCAGGAAGGGCATATCGCAGCCTACAACCAGGGAATGTGAAGACTCCGTATCTTTGAGGCCAGAATAGATACCTACCAGGTTACCTTTACCCGGGTAGCTGTCAAATACCATTTTAACGCCCAGATCGGGGAGCTGGTGGTTTGTGGAGGTGACCACGATAATCTCATTTCCTAGCAGGGAAAGCCGTTCAATGACTCGCTTAATAAGGCTACGGCCGCCTATTTCCTCCAGTGCCTTGTCCCGACCCAGCCTCATGCTCTTGCCGCCGGCAAGCACGATCGATGTCATTTCCATAATGTATTGTAGCACCATCACAGTGGAAAGGGAATTTACCGGCCCTGCCGTTGGTTATATAAAGACCACTGAAAAAGAGGTGCAGGATGCTGCCTGCCGGGGGTCTGGTGGTGTCCCCCGGCTAAATAAGTCCCCCAAGCTTGGGGGAATACGGAGTTGATTGATATTATTTCAGCAGTCTCATATAAATAGCAGAGTATAGTAGTTGAGGCGGTATTATATAGCGACTGTGTTCTAGAAGTCTATGATGTAGGCTCACTACCTGAGAGTAGCCTCCAGCTCCTTCGATAGGCGATCGAGTGTCTTTTGCTGGTCTATGTTTACTTCTTCGTCGGTGAGCGTGCGGCTGGGTGACTGATACTCTATTCTGAAGGCAAGTGACTTTTTCCCATGGGATACCTGCTTGCCGGTATAAACGTCGAAGAGAGTGACCATCATTACCAGAGGGGAGTCCTCGATAATACCCTGCACGCTCTTTGCGGGGGTCTTTGCGTCTACCACTACGGCGATGTCCCTCAGGGTGACGGGGAATCTTGGTATGGGATGATACTGTCGGGGCCCTGTTGTTGCCGTGAGTAATATTTGCAGATCGATTTCGAATAAGATTATAGGGTGGATGGATATGTCGAAGTATTCGGCAAGTCTGGGATGAAGCTCCCCTAAAGTACCCGCATTTTCGCCTTCAATCATGATCGTTGCCCTGCTGCCCGGACTGAGCGTAGTATCGTCCGTTGGCTTAAACACCGCCACAAGACCCAGGTGTTCAAAGAGGGTCTCTAACATCCCTTTAGCATCAAAGAAATCCAACATATCGCTCTCGCCATGCCAGGAGCGGTTGTGGCGGGTGCCGCAGAGTACCCCTGCAAGCATGTGACGCTCCTCAGGGAGATCTCCTGCACGCGGGAAGTAGACCTTGTCTACCTCGAACAACCTGATACCATTCTCTTCGTGTTTCTCATTAGAGGAGAGGACTTGAAGGAGACCGGGGCGCAGTGTAGTGCGCAGGTATTCCTGTTCTGTAGTTATCGGATTGGCGACCTTTAAGGGGGCTATCTGGGGAAATATTCGCTGCAATGTATCGATGCTGGTGAGTGAGTAGGTGACCACTTCCTGCATACCGCAGCCAACGAGGATATCGCTTATTCTCATTTTAAGCGCGCGAAAGGGGTCAGGTATATATGCCGGCAGAGCTCCGCTGGGCAGGGTTGTCGGGAGCTCATCGTAGCCGATTATACGCACTATCTCTTCCACAAGATCTTCGGCCAGGCGGACATCGGTACGCCAGTATGGTCTAGCGACCTGTAGTTCTCCAGCGCCTATCAGCGTGCACTGAAAACCCAGAGATTCGAGCACCGTAACTATCTTTTCGTACGATATCTCTATACCCAGCACCCGTGCTACCTTTTTGGTGGTAAGGGAGATAGGGTCGACTTCCTTATTGCCGGGATAAATATCGATGATACCACTGGCGATTTTACCGCCGGATATCTCGGCTATCAACTGGGTGGCGCGCTTTAATGCCGGCAGGGGAAGCTCGGGGCTCAAGCCCTTCTCGAAGCGAAGTGACGCCTCGCTACGCAGCTTGAATCTGGTAGAGGTGCGACGGATGCTGGCTGCATTGAAATTCGCTGACTCTAGCAGTATAGAGGTAGTCGACTCGGTAACCTCGCTCTCGGCTCCACCCATGACGCCGGCGACTGCAATCGGGCCCATGCCATCTGCGATTACGAGCATATCGTCGGAAAGGTCTCGCGCAACGCCATCCAGGGTGTACATGGACTCATTGGTAGCACGGCGCACGATTATCTTTCTGTCGGCAATGTTATCAAAATCAAAGGCATGAAGCGGTTGCCCGTATTCCAGCATGACATAGTTGGTGGCATCTACCACATTATTAATCGGGCGCATACCGCAGGCGAGCAGGCGCTGCTCCAGCCAGGCAGGAGATTGGCCGATCTTGACCCCGGTGATCAGGCTGGCGCAGTAGCGCGGGCAAAGATCAGGATCATGGATCTCAACCGAGGCTTGTCCAACTATGGATTCTCCGGCCTCGATATATTTAGTATCAGTGGTAGTCATTGTTTCCCCGGTTAGGGCGGCGACCTCGCGGGCGATGCCGATAACGGACAGGAGGTCAGGACGATTGGGCGTTAAATCCATATCGAGGATAGAATCACCCATGTATTCATCGAGATGGATGCCGACCGGTGCGTCAGTTGGCAGGACCATGATCCCCTCATGGTGATCGGAGATACCCAGCTCTCTCTCGGAGCAGATCATACCCTCAGAGGCGACGCCGCGAATTTTCGCTTTCTTAAGCCTGATGCGCTCTCCGTTTTCGGCGTCGAGGAGCTGAGCGCCTATAGGGGCGAATGGAATTTTTTGCCCTATTGCAACATTAGGTGCTCCGCATACTGACGTGAGGCGTTCACTGCCCAGGTCGACGGTGGCGAGCTTTAACCGGTCGGCGTTGGGATGTGGCGCGATGGCGACCACCTCACCGACGACGATATTCTCCCACCCACCTATGGTCTCTATCGCCCCTACGTCGGTCCCTGACATGGTCAGCTTCCTGGCTAGCTCATGCGGTGGCAGGGTGATATTAACATATTCTCGAAGCCAATTAATGGGTGTTTTCATATTTTTGCTCTTTTATCCCGGTCTCAGTACCCTGGATGTAAATTATAATGCTGAAATAGTCTCGATGAACCCCCTATATCCCCCAGTCTTGGGGGACTTTTAAATCTGGGGGACACCCCCAGACCCCCGGCAGGAAGTATCCTGCAGCTCTTTTACTGCATTCTCTAAATGTATACCCTATTTGAAATGCTCGATTGCATAGAGAAAGAAACTAGAATTGTCTTAAGAACCGCAGGTCGTTTGAGTAAAAAAGGCGAATGTCCTCAATGCCATACCTGAGCATATGAATGCGCTCCAGCCCGAGGCCAAAGGCAAAACCCGTATATACCTCCGGGTCGTAATTGACACGCCTGAGGACGTCCGGGTGCACCATACCGGCACCGAGTATCTCAATCCAGCCGGTGCCCGAGCACAGCCGGCAGCCCTTGCCGCCGCAGATGAAACAATCTATAGCCATCTCAACACCGGGCTCGACAAAGGGGAAATAATCACAGCGAAATCGCACGCGGCGCTCCTTGCCGAAGAGACGCTTGGCAAATTCGTAAAGGGTACCTTTAAGGTCGGCAAAGGTTATATACTCGTCGACAGCGAGCCCCTCGAGTTGATAAAACATGGATTCATGTGTGGCATCTGTTGCCTCATAGCGGTAGACCTTTCCGGGCACTACCACCCTAACCGGGGGCTGTGTTTGCTCCATAACCCTTATCTGCATGGGGGATGTGTGGGTACGTAGCAGCATGGGACGCTGGCCGCTCTCGGTATCGATCCACAGGGTGTCCCACATATCGCGGGCGGGGTGATCCGGGGGGATATTCAGCGCCTCGAAGTTATAGTAATCCCATTCCACCTCCGGTCCCTCCACAACCTGAAAGCCGAGCGCGACGAAAATGCCGCAGATTTCGTTTACCGTCTGAGTTATGGGATGAAGACGGCCCAGAGGGATAGGGCGGCCGGGCAGGCTTATGTCTTTATAGCCCTTTGCGGTGGTCTCCACGTCTTGAAACGCTTGCTCTTTTAAGGCATCTTTATTTTCGCTATAAAGAACTTCTAAGTTGGACCTGAGTTCGTTGGCGGAGGCACCCACCGTTTTCCTCTGCTCCTGGGATAGCGATGCTACTCCCCTGAGGATCTGGGTAAGCTCGCTCTTTTTGCCAAGGTAACGGACGCGCCAGACCTCGAGCTCATTGAAATCAGCAAGGCTGCTAAGCTCATCGAGGGCTTTGGATTTTATATCAGCCAGTTTCTCGATCATCGCATGCTATTATAGGTTAGGATTGGCAAAAGGGTCAAGGAGAGGATATATAGGGAGAAGTCACCCGCCTTGTTCCACTTTGTCATTGCGAGCGCAGCGCGGCAATCTCAACGCATCTCCCTGTCCTTACGCCTCTTTCCTGTCATTCCCGCGCAGGCGGGAATCTAGGGTTGTGCAGACGAAATTCCCTCTGCGGGGGGGTCTGGGGGTCTCCCCGATGTATCGGGTCAGAGATAAAAAAGTCCCCCCGGGATTGGGGGGCTTTACTGGCTGAAATAGGACATTATCCTTATGAAGATCGGTGAAAACCCCGGTGCAGGATACTTCCTGTCAGGGGTCTGGGGGTGTCCCCCAGATTTAAAAATCCCTCAAGAATGGGGGATTAAGGGATTGATTGAGACTATTTCAGTAGTCTCTTTTGTGTCAATCTCACTACTGCTGCTCTACCGCAATGGCGACGATCTTGGAGAAGGTGGCAGGATCCCTTACCGCCATGTCGGCAAGCATCTTGCGATCGATATCAACCCCGGCCTTATCAAGGCCGTAGATGAACCTGCTATAGGAGAGACCATGCTCACGGGTAGCGGCATTAATACGGATGATCCACAGCCTTCTGAAATTGCCCTGTCGATCGCGGCGATGGCCATAGGAATAGCTCAGGGACTTCAGCATCGCCTCGTGGGCGACGCGGTAGCGGGAGTGCCTTGCCCCCATCTGTCCCTTGGTGAGCTTCAGTACCTTCTTATGGCGGCGATGGGCAGCGACGCTGCTTTTTACCCTAGTCACTTATATCCTCCTTAATCATAGGGAATAAGCCTCTTTACGCGTGCTCTAAATGAGGGATGGAGGGGCAGCTTCTGATCATAGAGCATCTTAACGCGGCGGGACTTGTTACGCCTGAGGTGGCTCTTGCCACCTTTCATTCGTAATATCTTACCGGTGCCGGTAATGTGAAATCGGCGGCTTGCTGATTTATGCGTTTTTAACTTCGGCATCAAGTGACTCCTCAGCTGGTTTTCTCTCGGGTTTAACTAGTTGCTGCTTAGCAGGTGCAAGGACCATAATCATCCGTTTCCCATCCAGTACAGGTGTTCTTTCTACAATGGTTTCCTCCTGCAATGAACTGGCCACACGCTCGAGTAGCGCCTTCCCCAGCTCAGGATGGGTGATCTCGCGACCCCTGAACAGGATGGTAATCTTGACCTTGCTACCTTCTTCGATAAGCTTTTTAGCGATACGGGTCTTAAACTGGATATCGTGTTCGCCGATCTTAGGCCTCATCCTGACTTCTCTAAGGTAAACGGACTTCTGTCTCTTCTTTCCGTCTCGCTCCTTTTTTGTCTGCTCGTATTTGAACTTCCCGTAGTCCAGAAGGCGGCATACCGGGGGGTTGCCCTGGGGGGAGACTTCCACTATGTCGAAGCCTCGTTCTTTAGCTAACTCGCGAGCCTTGAAAAGCGGCATGGTGCCTAGCTGGTCGCCCGTTTCACCGATCAGTCGCACCTCTTTGCCTATGATCTGTTGATTAATACGATATTTCTTAATTATGCTTTTTTATCCTCCCATAACAATCCGTGCATAGAATCGTAATATACAATGTATTGCCATAAAAATCAAGTTGTCTTCTGAGAGATAGCTGAGCCAGCCATCTCCCTAAAAGCATTAATGGTTTGCCTTCCCAGGTCCTCACCGCTTCTAAGCCTTACCGAGACCTCGGCACTCGATGCCTCATTATCCCCTACTATCAACATGTAGGGTATCTTCTGAAGCTGGGCCTGGCGAATTTTCTGGTTCATTCTCTCAGCGCGCATGTCCACCTGCGCGCGCAACCCATCAGCCCGAAGTTCAGCGGCCACTTCCTGGGCGTAGTCCATGTGGCGATCTGCTATAGGAATGATCATTGCCTGAACCGGCGCCAGCCATGCAGGGAAAGAGCCTGCATAGTGCTCGATGAGACAACCGAAGAAGCGTTCCATACTGCCCAGGACGGTGCGATGAACCATGACCACAGGTTGTGCAACGCTGTCAACGTCCACGTAGGTGACATCGAAGCGCTGGGGAAGGTTGAAGTCGACCTGCGTGGTGGGACCCTGCCATGTCCGCCCCAGGGCATCCCGCAGGCTGATATCGATCTTGGGGCCGTAGAACACTCCCTCTCCCGGGTCTACTTCATAGGCTAAATCGACACGCTTTAATGCACGCTCCAGAGTCTCGGTCGCTTTCTCCCATATCTCTATAGTACCGGCATACTTCTCAGGCCTGGTGGAGAGCATTATCTTATATTCCTCAAAGCCGAAGGTGCGCATCATATAAATGGCGAACTCCAGGACGTCTACGACCTCATCCTCGAGCTGGTCGGGGCGGCAGAAAATGTGAGCATCGTCCTGGGTGAAGCCTCGCACCCTGGTTAATCCGTGAAGTACACCCGAGCGCTCATATCGATACACCGTTCCAAGCTCCGCCCACCTTATGGGAAGCTCTCGGTAGCTTCTGAGCCTCGTTTTATACATCAGTATATGTGCCGGGCAATTCATCGGTTTAATAATGTATTCCTGCCCATCAACATCCATTGGTGAGTATAGATTCTCACGGTATAGCTCCCAGTGACCGCTCGTCTTCCACAGGTCGATTTTGGCGATATGTGGGCTGTTAACGATCTCGTATCCTCGCTTGATGTGCTCCGCGACCCAGAAATCCTCTATGACACGACGCACCGTAGCACCCTTGGGGTGCCAGTGGACCAGCCCCGGCCCTGCCTCCTCGTGAAAGCTGAAGAGGTCAAGCTCCTGACCCAGCTTACGATGGTCGCGCTTTGCCGCCTCGGCGATCACTTCCATGTAATGTTCCAGCTCCCCTTGTGTCTCGAAAGCGGCGCCGTAGATTCGCTGCAGCATTGGGCGCTTCTCGTCACCGCGCCAGTATGCCCCGGCGATGCTGAGTAGCTTGAAGGCTTTTATCTCTCCGGTCGAGCTCACATGGGGCCCACGGCAAAGGTCAATAAAGGAGCCCTGGCGGTAGATACCCATCTGCTCCTCTGGGATTTCATCGATAAGTTCAAGCTTATACGGCTGTGCTGCAAAGGTGCCCTTCGCTTCCTCCCTGGATACCTCTTCACTGGTGAAAGGGAGGTTCTGGGCGATGATCTCGGCCATTTTAGACTCTATAATCGGGATGTCATCCGGGGTGAGGGAGCGGGGGAGGTCAAAATCGTAGTAGAAGCCATTATCGATAACCGGCCCTATGCCGAACTTAGCATCGGGAAATAGCGATTGCACCACCTCGGCCATCACATGGGACGCCGAGTGCCTTATTCGTTCAACCTTTTCGATTTTCTGTTCCTGGTCAACCATTTTATTCATGTTCTGACTTAAAATAATAACCTCCCTTCCTTATATGGACGAGAGGTGTTACCGGCGAAAGTTTATCAAAAGCATGGTGGGCGGTACTGGATTTGAACCAGTGACCCCTGCGATGTCAACGCAGTACTCTTTCCAACTGAGCTAACCGCCCTTCTCATATTGTTGTTGAAATGTGAAGAGTACACTAGTGAATTTTAGCAAAACTGCTACGTGAAGTCAAGTTCAGCTATCGTGAAATCCTTTCTGCTTCATATTAAGAGACCGCAGAAAAAGAGGTGCAGGATACTTCCTGCCGGGGGTGAGGTGAATAAACCATTGT
>JAAXQM010000128.1 GCA_012974295.1 Dehalococcoidales bacterium | reverse complement strand
TTTATGGCAATAATATCGGAGACACAGCCTATTTTGATCCACGGACCAGTTCCATCATCCACTACAAGGCCAATCGCTACTTTCTCATTAATTGCTGGAAGTCTGGGGAGCATGGTGTAAACCACTATGCCTGTGGCGACAAAGAGGTGCCGGGCCGGGAAGGAATATGGAAAGACGCTGAAGATGGAAAACTCAGTGGAAACCAAATCTCATGGGGTTCTGCTGATTCTGCTATTGGAATATGGATGCATGTTTCTCCAGGCGGAAAAGCTACAGCTTATTACTGGATTGCAGCGGGAACCCATTACGATGAAGTTGCTCAACTTAACCAGGACGTGATAGAGAAGACGCCTGATCAGTTAATGAAACGCACATCGGATTACTGGGAAGCGTGGGTCACAAAGGAAACCCGGTTCTTTGGAGACTTGCCAGAATCTGTCACTAAGATATACAACCGCAGTCTCCTGGTTTTAAGAACCCAGATAGACAACAGGGGAGCTATAACCGCGGGAAATGATTCGGATATAGTCCGTTTTGGAGGAGATACGTATTCTTACATGTGGGGGCGCGATGGAGCTTTTGTGGCTGCTGCGTTGGCAAAGGCTGGTTATACCAATATATGCATGAAGTTTTATGATTTTTGCGCCCGAGCGCTAACAGAGGAAGGGTATCTTTATCAGCATTATAATCCCGATGGATCACTGGCCAGCAATTGGCACCCGTGGCTGGTGGATGGAAAGGCAGTTCTTCCGATACAGGAGGACTCGACCGCTTTGATTCTTTGGGCGCTCTGGATACATTACGAGAGTTCTAAAGACATAGAATTCATCAGACCTTTCTATGACAAGCTTATTAAGAAATCTGCTGACTTTATGGTAGCTAACCGCGATCCTGATACTAAACTGCCCATCCCTTGTTATGACCTCTGGGAAGAGCGTTTTGGAGTGCATACTTATACTGTAGCTTCAGTTATTGCCGGTCTTAGGGCGGCAGCAAATTTTGCACGACTCTTTCTGGATACCGCATTGGCAGAACAATACGATAAAACAGCCGAAGAAATAAAAGGGGGTCTTACTAAACATCTCTACCACAACGAACTGAAGAGATACGCCCGTTCAGGTCACAGGAAAGGCGAAGGCTATGAGCTCGATGAAGTGATCGATGTCAGCTTATCTGTGCTCGTAATCCTGGGGATATTACCTCCCGATGACCCGCGGATGGCAGAAACAATGGAGTCGATACATCAGCAATTATGGCTTAATACCCCTGTTGGAGGCTGTGCCAGATACCAGAATGATGTCTATCATCGGCCAGACGATTGCAAGGAAAATATACCTGGCAATCCCTGGTTTATCTCAACGCTCTGGTTGGCCGAATTTTATATAGCCCGTGCCCAAAGCCTTCAGGAACTTCAAGAAGCCATACCCTATCTTGAATGGTGTACGAAGAATGCTCTTCCCTCCGGTGTGCTTGCGGAGCAGGTGCACCCCCTAAACAAATTGCCTCTTTCCGTTTCACCACTTACCTGGAGCCATTCCTCCTTTGTGTGGGCGGTTCTGCAGTATGCTGATAAATACAGCTCACTAAAATCTCTGGCATAAAGCGAACTGAAACCATTCTGCTTTTTCAGATAGACCATTCTTGTCTGATAGTAATAATTATCTTTTCTGTAGCAGGTGTTCCTACAGACAAGCTTGAGCAATGGCAACGGATAGAAACAGAGCTGAACCCCGACAAAGGCTGCCGTATTACTAGTTGGATACGTACTGAAAAAACCAGAAATGATCCATCTCACTAAATCTGTGGTCACAGCCTAAATCAGTGGTCAACTCGATAAGCTCAGACTCTGTTGGAAAATTTTTGAGTACTTGATAGCGCTCACCAGAATCTGTTTCTCGCTCCTGAAATGTGTTTCCTTGGTCGTCTGTGTGCGAGAGAGGTAAACGTTCACACTGTGCACGGGAATTATCGAGCAAGAACACCGTAGCGCCTGAATCAAGATGACTATGTAAGGCTGCTAGCCATTCTCTCCGACGCTCCACGGGAATATGTGAAAACCAAAGACCTGCGAATGCACCATCGAACCCACCTTCGATATTATCCATTGAGTAAGCATCAGCAACGCGAGTCTCTACCGCACACTTCGTATCCCGAAAGTTGATTTGAGCCAGTGCTTCAGCCGTGATGTCAGTTGCAAGGATGGATTTGGCGCGCTGACTAACAAATTGTGTCCAGTATCCGGTCCCCGCTGCAATCTCTATCACGTTCTTGCCATCAAATTGATCGGGTACGTATCTTTCAAGGAACCGGAGATTGTCTTGTCTCTCAGGATAGGCGTACACGCGGTCGTAGACTGGAGCACGTTCCTTGTAGTAGTCCTTCATTTCCCTGTCGGATTGATTTGCATTCATCTGTCAGTGATCTCCATGTTTTAACCAAGTATCCCTTTCAGCAATTCACAAAGTCAACTTCTGCTTCGAGTCGGCAACAAGCTATTGCAT
>JAAXQM010000118.1 GCA_012974295.1 Dehalococcoidales bacterium | reverse complement strand
ACGGTGAACAGTCTATCCTTATAGGTGTCCTCTTTGGGGATCAGCACACAGTTTGTAGTGGCAAGGATCGCGCCTTTAAAATCAGCGAATTCCCTCTTCTGATCTTGCCAGGCTCCACCATAGTTCCCTACCAGATGCTTGAATTTCTTCAACTCAGGATAGGCATGAGCCGGAAGCATCTCACCATGAGTGTAGATGTTGATGCCGGTCCCTTCAGTCTGTTTGAGTAGTTCCTCGAGATCCAGTAAATCATGTCCTGTCACGAGAATGCCGTGGCCCTCTTTCGTACCAGTTGAAACCTCAACCGGTCCTGGCGTGCCGAACCGCTCTACGTTGGCTTTATCCAAGACTTCCATTGCCTTATAATTGACCTTGCCACATTCGAGAACTAGGTTCAACGTACTATCCAGGTCAAAGTTCACGTTCGTAAGTGTTGAGAACAATGCTCTGGAATAGAACTCCGCCACCTCTGGGTCAGCATAGCCCAATTCCCTGGCGTGAAAATCGTAGGCAGCGACCCCCTTTAGCCCATAGATGAGAGTATCCTGAAGACTGCTGATGTCCTCATTCTTGCCGCATACACCGACGGTACTACATCCAATACCTTTTGCGGTTTGTTCACATTGATTACAGAACATACCCATTCTTTTTCCTCCTTCCTTTCTCTACTGTGTTGCTATTCTAATATGAATCATCCAGATCCATGATACGACTTACTCACCCGCTGTAAAATGAATCTCTGCATCTCTATGCTTGCCACTTTACATAAGGTATATTGTCAACAATTCCGATTGGTTTTTTACTATATGGATATTAGACCAGTTTATAAATTCTTAAGATAATAAATACCGTAGAGTATTTCAATATCCTGTGTGACATTATGAGCAATAGGCTAAGCCCTGTATGTGACTTTTCTCACATCGATCCGATAAGCAAAACATAGGCACTCAGGGGAGTTAAATGGTGAGTGATATAATAAGGCATGTTTTCAGGCAAATCATAAATAGCGCTACCCATTAGAGTGTTTTATACCAGTTTGCTATTTCTGAACCTATCAAATGCGGGTTGTCTTCCTGCAAGTAATGAAGCCCCTGCCCGATGTTCACTGAGCGAAGTTGCTTGAGATTCTGTTGACACCAATCAACTACCAGTTGGGGGAGAAGAGCACCCGGTGTAGCATAGAACAGCAACTTGGGCAGCTCTGATTGCTGGAGCTTTCCGCTATAATTGTCAACAGCCTCTGCAACATCTCGTGGTTCTCCTCCTATGGGGATCTCGTTAGGCCACTGCCAGACAGGCCTGCGGCTGGCAGGATCTACGAATGGTGATCGGTAATAGTTCATCTCGTCCTCAGTGAGTTTTCGCACCACACCTCCAGGCAAGATTTGTTCTATGAACATATTCTTGTTCACGATCATATCCCAACCAATATCGGGTGTACGGAAAGCCTGAAATATTTCTTTCATCTCCGCGGGAAACCAGTCCCAGCTCGGCACCGATATAATTATTGCTTCCATGAAGGCAATACCTTTGACGTTACTCTCGTGATGCATGGCATAATGGAAGCCAAGTCCGGAGCCCCAATCATGAATAACCAGGGTGATATTCTCCAGCCTCATCTTCTCGATGAAGCCTTCCACGTATTTTACGTGATCGAAAAAGCGATACTCGATGTCAGGCTTATCCGACTTGCCCATGCCTATTAGATCCATCGCAATACACCGACCAACTGAGGTCAGGTGGGGAATGATATTTCGCCATAAATATGAAGAAGTAGGATTGCCGTGGAGGAACAGGATCGGATCGCCAGAGCCCTTTTCTATATAGTGGATATTTGCACCGTGGACCTCAAGGAACCGTGACTCATACGGGAAATCTGCCGATATTTTTTCAGCAACCATATTTATGCCTCCTTTACTTCTGATATCATTATAGCATTCCTATTTAGCCTGTGTAGCTATGCTGTGAGCAACTGAACCGGGTTGACTACTGTATATGGCGGATCATGGAGAGGATTGAAGTATATGAGTTAGTAGAACCCTGACCCCGATGCCTATCAGTACTATCCCGCCGAATAACTCTGCCCATCTACCCAGCCAGCTACCTATTCTTTTTCCTGCATGGAAGCCTACAGCTGATATTACAAAAGTAACGCTTCCAATTATCACGGCCGTTAAAAAGATACCTGAACCCAGAAAGCCCAGGCCAAGGCCTACTGCTAATGAGTCTATACTGGTCGCCAATGATAAGGTGAGAAGGGTGAAGCCCTTCGTAATGTCGATAGCTTTATGCTCTTCAGGTTCGGATTTCAATGCTTCCCAGATCATTCTTATACCAACCAATGATAGTAAACCGAAAGCAACCCAGTGGTCGAAAGACTCAATTATATCGACTATCATTTGGCCAGCCAGCCAGCCCAGGGCTAACATTCCTGCCTGGAATAGCCCAAATGATAGGGATGCTCGCAGCATTTGGCCAGTAGTAACGCCTCGTACTGAAAT
>JAAXQM010000057.1 GCA_012974295.1 Dehalococcoidales bacterium | reverse complement strand
ACTCTGTTGTCTATTAGTTAACAGAATGGTAGAATACCTTCACCTAGCTTAGTGTAGTCACGAGCGTAAATACAGGTTCTATTTTGGCGCATTTATAACTGTTTAGCCGAGGCGATAAGCTCACACGCCCATCACAGAAATTACAGAAGCGCCGTGTTGCTAAGTTAAGGTGTGCGGTAAATCTAGCGCTGGGAGTGGTACAATAACTGGGGCTGGTCACTCATTAGAGTTACCCATAATGAAGTCTGCCACATCCGGATCATTCTCGCCGAAAGCGACGCAACTGTCGTATTCGGGTTGAACATCTGATAAATCGCGATTCAGTTGCATGATGGTAGTGGTTCCTGTTTTCGTGCTGATGATGAACAGTGTGCCTTCAGAAAGATCATAGTTCGTGTCGTCGATGATAAACTGCGCAGTCTTTCCATCAGAAGTCTCCAGGTCCCAATCAACACGAGTGCCATTTTCTGATTCCGCATGTCCCTTAAGCGTATAAACTGAGCTTCCCGTGCTGGAAGAGCCGTGGCTGTTCGAGGCTGCAATAGCATCATGCCAGATCATGATGGCAAGTCCTTCCTCCCACTTCATTAACATATAGCCTGATTGCTTATATACTCCGCCAGCGATATCTGCCCCGGGAGCTGTAGATTTCCCGCAGCCAACCATGGTCGACATGAGTAACATCGCCACAAGCAGCAGTAAAAGAGGGGCCATCCGTGCCACGCTTTTTTTCATATTTTTCATCCTTTCGTAATGCTTGTGGAATAAGCCTCGTAAGAAAACATTTCCCCTAATATATAGTAGATCTGTAAAGTGACATTTTGCCTTGGTGTACTTGACCTGCCCGCCCTTATTATACAACTTTTTAAAATTATACCAATTAGCATTTAGAATGGATGACCTGCCCCCCCAATCGGTCCATGTAAAAACGTTAGAGCTGGATTTGTGTAGGGCTACCCGTAATGGGTGGCCCCTTTGTTATTGCCCACACCATTGACAGGTAAAGCTCCACGATAGTATGCTTGCCCAACGATAGGAGCGATAGAATAATGAGCAAGAAGAGTGAGTTAAAGCTTGTTCGCGATGTAGAGAAGTGGTTACAAGGAAAGCAAGGGAAATATAACAAACCGATATATACTCGCCGTAGAAAAAAGGGGGGCAAACCTCATCCTACAGTCTGTTGTCCCCGTTGTGGTTCAAATTATCTTAAGAGTAGACCAGCAAATAGATATGAGTGTTGTTATTGTGAACATATATTCTCTTAAAGAAAACTCAGCTATAGGGGTATGCGAGTTTGACACAAATGAATGGTACCTCGAGGTATCTAATCCTTTGAGTGATCAGACGCAGCTAAGACACGAGGCTACTATTACCTATCCATCAAACTAATGATAGAGCTAAATGAGAAGAGGCCACCCATTATCGGGTGGCCCTTTTTATCGTACTAAAACAACCTCACGATATATTTTTTCAACTACATTCTGCACGCACACCTGTGCAGCTACTGCTGATATACATAATACCGTAGGCCTACCTATTCCCTCTCCCCTTATAGCCAGCGTAGCCTTGCCTTGCCCGATGGGGCTTGCGGCTGCAGCAGCGCTCCTATGCCCACAATAAATTCAGCAGTTTTCCATTGGTTCCCCAATATATTGTTTGACAGTAGGTGTCTAAATATATATGCTATTATCACCGTGTTTAGTGTTAATCTCGTTAAATTTAGCATCAAGCTTGGCGTACCTATTTGTGCAGGCATATGTATACTAGGAGGCGTAGGGCTCATAGTATATGAGTCTATGCTTGCTTGGGGCATATCTTATATTTGTCTCGGATCAAGTATCATCTTCTTCTTTTTCACAGCAAAGTTTTCTCGCCATAGCGGTTTACAAGCTGCTAGTAGTGTTGTTGCTCTTAGTCTTCTTATCGCTTCAGTAGTTGCTGGTCTAATCGCTATATGAGTGAAAAGTACTCAGTAGCGAGCGAGTGCGGCTTTGCTCCTGCTCGATTTCGTCACCACATTCCCCACACTAAGATGGCAGAGATATTTGCATGGTTCAAGTGGAGCCTTCTCCCAAACCAGCATATGTTAAGGAAGGGCAGGACTCTAGGTTCTATATTCGTACAGGCAATCAAACGCAACCACTTGGTATCAAAGAAAGCGTTAAGTATACTCAAGAGCATTGGCCAAAGCCGAGGCCCTGGACGCTTTGGGTGAGGATCGAGCAGCCGCAGAGATTGTGGAGCGGCACCTAGAAGTCTAGTCGGGAAGAAGGTAAGTCTGTATTGATTCTTGCGATGTCGATGTTAGTTTATCTGTTTGACAGATTGCTAGTCAACTTCTATCGTAGGGTGACGGCTACTGAATATTATACCTAACCGTCCTCACAAGGCTTCCTTCGCCCGGAGGAAATCCAGCTTTAACCGCTCCGCCTCGGCGGTAAGACCGTCCCATTTGGCGGTCAGGTCCACCACACGTTCTCGCAACGCCAGGTATTCACGGTTCACAGCCACGACGTTCTTAGAGTCTTTATAGTGTGAAGGGTCGGCTATCATAGCATCGATTTCTTTAATTCGCTCCGCAGCCGATGCGGATTCCTGTTCGATTTCTTCTATGCGTTTGGTTACCGGTGCCATGGCGCGGTAGTATTCGTTCCGGAGATGGCCTTCGAGCGCCTTACGCTGGCGGTTTCCCCCGGCGCTTGACGGACGGCCTGATTGCTGGAGGTCACGCAGAGTTACTGTCGCGCTCGTTTCTGCGCCGGAGGCTTCATCCTGCCGGAGATAATCGTCGTAATTACCCGGGAAAACTTTTATCTGTCCATCCCGTACCTCGATGATTTTATTGGCAATTTCCCGGATGAGCGTGCGGTCGTGGGTGATGAAACTAATGGTACCTTTGTAAGCATCCAACGCATAGGTTAAAATCTCGCGGGACGGAATATCCAGGTGATTAGTTGGCTCGTCTAGAAGGAGAAAATTAGCCGGCCTAGTGAGCATCCTGGCAATAGCGACGCGTGTCTTTTCCCCACCGGAGAGCACGGAAATGTGTTTAGTGGCCTCGTCACCACTGAAAAGAAAGGCCCCCAGTAGTCCGCGCAAATATTGCTCCGGTTCGTCCGGTGCCACGCTCCGAAGCTCTTCGATGAGGGTGTTGCGCGGATTGAGAGATTCAATGTAATACTGTGCGAAGTAAGCGGTAGTGACATTGTGACCGAGAACGCACTTCCCTCTCTCAAACGGCAGGACACCCGCCAGCATCCGCAGGAGGGTCGTCTTACCCGCCCCGTTCACACCGATGATGGCGGCACGGTCGCCGCGCTCCAATACCAGGTTGAGTTCGCGGTAAACAATATGTTCGCCATACGACTTGCCAACTTGCTTGAGTTCGATTACGGTGTGGCCGCTCCGTGGAGGCTCTGGAAACTTGAAATGAATCCTCTTCGTCGAGTGGGGAACCGTGATCCGTTCGATTTTTCCCAGCTTCTTGATGCGGCTCTGGACCTGGGTTGCCTTAGTGGCCTTGGCGCGGAAGCGCTCGATGAAGCGCATCTCGCGGCTGGTTTTAAGTTCCTGCCTCCGGGCAGAGGCTTGCCGTGTTTCAATATCCTTCTGTCGGGCAAGAACGTAGCTATCATAGTCGCCGTGGTAGAAGATGACATCATCAGCCTCGATGGAAATGATTTTACGGACGACATCGTTGAGAAAAGCGCGGTCATGCGAGGTGACAAGGACGGCGCCGTGATAGCGTTTCAGATAGCTCTCAAACCAGCGCTGCGTTTCCAGGTCAAGATAGTTCGTCGGCTCATCGAGCAAAAGGATATCCGGATTAAGGAAAAGGAGCCTGGCCAGTTCGATACGGGTCTGCCAGCCGCCGCTGAACTCGGACAGCCTACGTCCGAAATCGTATTCGGAGAAACCCAGTCCAGAGAGAATAATCTTTGCTTCGTGCTCTGAATTGTAGCCCCCCTTCGACTCGTATAGGTCCTGAAGTTCGCCCAATTCTGTAAGCAATTCGGAAACAGTTTCCTCATCCTTTTCATCGGCGAGGTCTTCGTGCAGGAGGCTGATTTTATGCGCGAGGTTGTTCATGACATCGGATGAGCGGGAAACCTCTTCGAGCAATGTGTATTCAGACGATGCCCGGATATCCTGGCGAAGGTAGCCGATTGTGGTGCCACGCCGCCGGGATATGCTGCCGGAATCCGGCATGATGTTGCCTGCGATGATCTCGAAAAGAGTAGTCTTGCCGACACCATTCCGGCCAATGACCGCGATGCGGTCGCTCATGCCGATGGTGAGACTGACCCCGCTGAAAAGCTCGCGGCTGGCATAGGACTTGGAAATATTGGTGACACTGAGCATGTATTTATCTTACCCCTATCATTATAGCTTGTACGGCGGGGTTTGTAGAAATAGGGGTTTTGGCGTAAACGACCATCAGTATCAATCCAGGTTTGAAACCCTCCAACTGTATGTGTTTTATGTACAGGGAGAACCTGTCCTTGCTCCCTTCTGTTTATAAAACACATACAGTAATTTGGAGCGCCAGTTCTAGCTTATAGCTACATTCTAGCTGTGTAGCGAGACTCTTTGGCTAATCCTTTCATCTGACGAGCATCTGCCAAGCTGGCTGGCATAGCAGCCGACGGCCTTGTCCCGGATTTAATCGCCGCGTTTGATGAGTATCTCGCGACGTCTAATGCGGACCACAAGCCGTTTGTATACGATGCAACGGTCGGATTCGATTCTGAACCAAGATCGCTCGTTGTAAGGATAGTTATGAGACGGTATACTAGACTCATGATCGTCTCGCTACCGCTTCCTGTCGAAATCGTCAGCCAGGCCGCCCAACTTGATGCTGCCGTCAAGGCGATGCTCGGCTCTCGATACATCGCCCTCGATACCGAGTCCAACAGCTTCCACCACTATCCCGAGCAGCTTTGCCTTATTCAGATTGCCACCCGCCACAGGGTGTATATCATCGACGCGATTGTCCTGAAGGAGATTGCCGCTCTCAAAGAAGTCCTAGATGCTTCCATCATCAAAGTCGTTCACGGCGCGGACTACGACATCCGTAGCCTTGACCGGCATTGCGGATTTCATATCCGCAACCTGTACGATACTAACATTGCTGCCCGCTTTGCCGGCATGACACGCGTTAGCTTGGCAGCCCTTATCGAGGACCTACTGGGCGTAACTATCCCCAAGAGCAAGCGACTCCAGCGAGCCGACTGGGGGCATCGTCCGCTCTCCACGGAGGCTCTCGACTACGCAGCTACCGACGTCAGCTACCTTCTCGCTCTGCAAGAGACTCTTAACCAACGACTCCAGACCCTGGGTCGTACGGAATGGGTTGCCGAAGAGTGCGCTCGGCTCGAAGAGGTGAGATATACCGCACCAGATTCAGAGACGGCATACCTCTCCGTCAAAGGGGCTAAGAACCTAGACGGACGCGGCCTGGCGATTATGCAAAGTCTTTTTCGATTTCGGGAAGAAGAAGCCCGACGCCAGCACCGGCCACCCTTCTTTGTAATACCCGATGCTGCCCTCATCTTTCTCGCCACTACTCCCACAGCCACAATCTCGAAGGTTCCCGGTCTTGGACAAACTGGGTTGAAACGGTTCGGGCAGGGCCTGCAGCAGGCACTACACAACGGCATGACTGCGCCACTGATACACCGGCCACATCCTATTAAGGCCGAACGAGCCAGCAAAAAGCAGGTGCAGCGTCTGAGTCGCCTTAAAGAGTGGCGCACATCGCTAGGCTCCAGTCTTTCCCTTGATCCTTCGCTCCTCTGGCCCTTAACCAGCCTGGAACGGCTTGCCAAAGCGCCTGATACTCTAAAAGTCGAGCTTACCTACGATAACATCCGTCGGTGGCAGCGCAATGTGGTTGCCTCCTCTCTCCAAACCTGTCTGGAATCATTGCCATGATACGAACTTAGCGCCGTGAGAGAATACTGAAAGTAAATCACCACAATGTCTGACTGGTATTTGTATCTGTTAAGATGTAGCGATGGAAGTTTGTATACTGGAATTACGACTAATGTTGCCCGCAGGTTTGCTGAGCATCGGGAAAACAGGTGTACAGGAGCAAAGTACCTGCGAGGTAGGAGACCTCTGATGTTAGTTTTCCAAAAGAAATTGGGGAGTAGAAGCTTGGCACTTGCTGTGGAAAGTAAGGTCAAGAGACTGTCAAAGAAGAGGAAAGAAGACCTGATAAGAACCAATGAACATATTGAAGTAATAATCAAAGAGGTCGAGGTGTAAATAACATTTTCAGTTTTCCGCCTGCATCACGGCTTTTTCCTGATTGGCTTCAGAAGATATTCCAATCCGTTAAGTTTGATTTCATAAGGAGCAGCCAAGAGCATGCCCATTTTCCCCTGAGGAAAACCGTTCCGGTGAAACCATACTAGATAAGGGTCAGGCAGATCACAAAGGATTATTTTGTAGGGAACCCCTGGGTATCGAAACGTGTCAACGAAAAGATGTTGAATCGTGACAGCAAAGAAGAAACGTAAATTGACATGTGAAGCTCCTCGGATTATGCTCCATTCATGTAATAATCTTGTCTCAGTTTTGAGATAAGCTAATGCGGATTGGAGGGAGACAATGGCAGCACAGTTTACTCTCAAAGAAATTTTAGAGAGGGCAATACAGAAGGAAATTGAGTCACAGCGTTTGTACAGTGACTTAAGCCAGAAAATGACCAATGATGCTGCTAAAGAGGCTCTTCGGCAGCTATCCCGACAAGAGCAGGGGCATCAAAGCATACTAGAACAATATCAGCGAGGCGAGCTTAAGGGAGGAACGCTAAGTAGGAGACAGGTCATAGATTACAAGATTGCCGAACACCTCGAGCAGCCAGAGATTTCTCCTGATATGCAACTCAAAGATATCTTCTTGATTGTTGCCAATCGGGAAATGCATTCTCATGAGTTATACCTTGCTCTTGCTAGACTCCATTCTCCGGGAGATGCAAGAAGGTTGCTTGAGAAGCTAGCATCCCAAGAGTTGGAGCACAAGCATAGGGTAGAATCCCTGTATACTGAGGTGGCTTTCCCTCAAACTGATGGTGGCTGACGAATGACAAAGCAGAAAGAGACACAGTGGGGGTCCGTCTTTAGGTATTTGTAAGAAGTGTGCTGAGCATAAAGTTTTTGCACATTCTTTTCGCCTTAAACCTAATCCTAAATTGAAACCAGATAAGAGGTTAGTCCCCTATCCTCAGCTGTGAAACCTTTCTTTGTTGCCCAAAGCATTGACAGGCGATGCTCCCCGGAGTATTATGCTCCCACACTATACTCAGCCGTATAATTTACTTGCATACTAAAAGGGGATACAGTGATATGTCTACAACAAAGACGTCTATAAAACGCCATTCGCTTGAAGAAGCCAGAGCGATTATTGATAGACTGGGCAAATATTCCTTTGATGACTTTCATCCTTTATTCAAAGAAGGTAAGGTGCCCCTTTTTGAGGAAATTGAGGGTAAGACATTAGGAAGCTTTCTTGTACTGGGTCCCAATACAGGGTGGTGGAGAAAACTGGGGCTTACGATTTTCTTCGATAATTCTCTGGCCCGCTGGACAGGGAAGCGGTTCACCACTCCCTTCGATGACAAGAAAATGGGGGAAGGCATCAATCTATTCCAGAATCGAATTCTTCCCGAGCGGTTTCCAATTTACACCTATGTTAATAAGTCACTTTTTGACCAGAACCTATGTCTTACTGTAGCATACCCCCGCTTTCCCTCAAGTCTGTTTGGCCTGATTGACCAACTGAGAAAGATTGATGAAGGTGTTTTTCTCGGTCAAGGTCATCATAAATTCCTCTGGGGGAAGGAATACTCTCTTCAAGGATACTTCGTTCTCTGTGCCTTAAATCAAGAAGGCTAGAGTCAACTCAGCCAGGTAGACTATTGGGGCTACCCGATAATGGGTGGCCCTTTGCTATTTGGCCCCGTTGACAGCTCAGCTCCATGGGAGTATTATCGCTGGCATATAGGAGGATGATATGAAAAAGGCTAGGATTACTGTAGTTGTGCTCCTGGGCATTATGTTGGTCGTGGGAATTGCCTGTGGGGAAGCTAAAGAACCAGTATCTACCCCCACGGTTGGTAATATTCCACAAGGGTGGTATCTTAGCGACGAGGAACCCTACGGAACAATAGAGGACTCAGATGGTACAGAATGGGGTTTGGTTGAGTATACTGATACTGAGGACGCCGATTTTATCGCGATATACTACGGCGATGTTCCGAGCGAGCTAAAAGGCCATGAGACAGAGGGCAACGCCTTGGCAGAAAAGGCAATTGAGTGGTCTATTTTCGAGCCAGACGAGACGGGAACTATGGTTGCGGCTGGACAAACAGCTGGCTATACCAAGAAGTATGAATCGGCTGGGGAATCTAATGAGATGGAGATAGTATTTATTGTGGGCTCTACGTGTATTGATATCTATGCTGCGTATGATGCGACTACCGAGAACGAAGCCCAGGTAATGTCTATAATAAATAGTATCTCGATTAAATAGGTGGGTAATACTGGAGATTGCGAGTGGGCTATCTAAATAGTAGCCCACTCTGATATTGCCCATACTACCTCGCTTGACCAAACCACTTTTTACCCTCTGAGCATCCGCAGAGGTATATTTGAGTTCTAACATTCCTTGCTTTAGGCACAAGCCCAACCAAGTAGATTATGGGGGCTACCCGAGAATAGGTCACTCCTTACCTTACCAACACAACCTCACGTTGCAATTTTGTAACTACATCACGCACGCACACATGTGCAGTTACTACTGCAAACCTGCATCCTTGAGCCTAGCAGCCTGTTCCCGAGCTCCCGATGCCTTGGAGGATTGACACCAAGTCGTGTATTGTGCTAACCTCCTACAATCGTTATTCCTAACAATGGAGGAAGGAGACAATAAAATGAGTGGTAAAAAGGCAATAGTTGTAATAC
>JAAXQM010000234.1 GCA_012974295.1 Dehalococcoidales bacterium | reverse complement strand
TCTTGGGGGACTTTTTAAATCTGGGGGACACCCCCAGACCCCCGGCAGGAAGTATCCTGCACCTCTTTTTCAGCGGTCTTTATATAGGTTCCGCCATATATACAGCTTCAGTTCATATCCAACAGTTCTAGAATGCTGCCCGGTAGACCAGGTAACCGGCAACTGCATAGCCAAAGCATTTGATTGTCGTGCCTACAAAGCAGACTAAGAAAAACTTGTAAAACGGATATTTGGCAGAGCCGCTAATAGCAGCTGCCGGCTTGTTCCATGGACCGGGAATAGCACACGATAAAAAAATGGCGGCCGTGCCACCACGTCGGCTCATCCAGTTTTCTACCCTCGAGTAGCCTTTAATTTTTTCCAGTTTATTTTTCACCCCATAACCACCGGAATAATACGGCGTTAAACCTATTGGCTCGGCGATTCCCGCTGCCAAAGCGGCCAGCACGGGATGTAATCCAAGGCTGGCAAAAACGAAAGCAGCCAAAGTACCCGCCATAGGCCAGACAGGTGATAGGGCACTCATGATGCCCATAGAAAATACCGCAACAATGCCAAGAATAGTATCGGAGCCGGTAACTCTACCTACGAAGGTGAGAATCAGCATCAAGATGGAAAGTAAGAGGAGTAGCAATAAGAAGTAAAGGCGCTTCTTATCCTGAGGCATGAATTCCAGCCGTCGCCTTCGCCGAACCGGGGATGACTCTGCTGCAACGGTATCGGTCTCAGCTGGCTGCGGGGATTTATCTTCCAACATAGTAAAACTAACGAGTAGTGGCGTCCCTGTTTCTGTCCATTATCTCCCTCTGCAATGATTTCCTGCCCACAGATTTAGCATTTCTAATTTTCCCTCCACCATGGTCCATGAATATTGAAGTATACTACGCTGTCGTTACCTATACGTCAAGCTGCAGACGCTCCGTCGCTCCCTCCCGGTTATAATAAGTCTTTGTGACCTGCACCCGCATTTCACTGCCTTGATATCCAATGAGCTATAGACCAGCTACACTTATGATGCCTATTGAAAATAGAGTAATGGCAGGTTATTGTCCTTTCCAACATATAGAGGAGGTTTGTTATGATTGTAATGATCCTTAAGATCGTTCTGGCCTTCTTCTTGCCCCCTACGGCAGCTTTCTGGCAGGCTAGACTTGGTCTACAATTCTGGATTAACCTCATTCTAACAATAATCGGATGGATTCCTGGCGTCATTCACGCACTATGGCTCATCCTGCGTAATCGACCCAAGAGAGCCGAACCGTCTAAAGGTAGTCCATCGCCAGCAAAGGGGTAGAACACAGCTATAAACTATAACCCTTTCCGCATCGTCCTAATAAGGAGATAACTTGTTATGTATTCCCCTATCAAGTAAGCTTGAAGAAGGACTGTAAGAAGGTGAAAAAACTAAAGCCCAAATATATACTGATCACTTCTCTAATTCTGATCAGTGTTATGTTCCTATTCATTGTTGTCCCTCTCTCGCAGGTAAACGGGACTGCCTTCAATACCCGGTTCTATAAGGACCGAATTGAAGAGGTACATCCATACCAGTTCGTCTACGATACACTGTTACCCACTCTACTTGAGGAAAAGGCATCGGGATATTTGTTGGACACTCCTATTAACGTAGAAAGTATTCAAGGTGACATCGTGTCTGTTACCAAAACGATCCTGACACTAAAATGGCTTCAGCAACAGGCTGAATCGGGAATTGAGGTTGTGGTACCTTACTTTACTGATAACCTGGATAGCTTTACATATAACGTTCCACTGAGTGACCGGGTATACACTCTTGCCGAGGCAATCAAAGAAGACATAGTAGAGACAGATAATTTCACAGTTGTTTATGACGCAGCGATTTCATTTGTGGCAAACGCGACATACCAAAAACTGAGCGAAACGAAGTCGGACCCTGGACTTAGCAAGACTGCCATAGAAGCTATCCTGCATATTGCAATTAGCGATGAGTGGGTACGCTTTAAAATCACGGAATCAATTGACGAAATCACACCTTATATGGTAGGAGATTCAGAGCACTTTACCATAAGGGTCACGCTCGAGGAATTGGTGCTTCAGGCAGTGGCAAACATCCTCGAGCTAATCACTAGCCCGGATACTTACGAGTACCTATTGGAGGAACTGCTGAAACCTGCCATAGAGGATTCACTGGGGGATACTGTAGATCTCCCCTTTGGTGTAAGTTTAACTGTTGAGGAAATTATCGCCACAATCGAAGAGGTAATATCGGATTCCTGGACAGAAGAGCAGTTGGAGAGTATTAGGAGTACCATAACGGACTACGTGATGGGTGAAAGCAATGATACATCAGTGACGATCGATCTTGAGGCGTGGATAAATGGCGCTCTTGATACCCTTGAGGTACTGGTAGATGAGGAGCTGCAGGCGCTTTTCGATAGCCTGCCCGAATACAGCATGGAAGAGTTTCTCCAGGAGTTAGAGAGCCTATCACCTAATACTTTGCCAGAGCACCGCCCATCCGGTGAATCATATGAAGATGTCATAGG
>JAAXQM010000039.1 GCA_012974295.1 Dehalococcoidales bacterium | reverse complement strand
TAATTATCTATTACATGAGTAGAAAGGGTATCTAGATGGCTGAATATACGGCTCTCGAGATTGAAGTAAATGGAATGACTTTTCGCAGCAGGGGAGCTGGTCCGGATAATGGTACAGGTGAGCCGGTCATTTTACTCCATGGCTTTCCAGAGACTTCCATTATGTGGGCAAATCTGATGGAACGGTTGGCCGATGAAGGATATCGTTGCTTCGCGCCTGATCAAAGAGGTTACAGCCCAAATGCTCGTCCTGAAGGAGTAGAAAAGTACATTTACCAAGAGTTAGCCTCTGATGTTGTTGCTCTAGCTGATGAGCTTGGTTTTAGACGTTTCCATTTAATCGGGCATGACTGGGGATCTGTCATTGGATGGATCCTACTGTATCTTTATCCAGAGCGCGTATATAGCTGGACAGCCATGTCCGTACCCCACATAGACGCGTTTAGGTCTGCACTTGCTAATGATCCCGACCAGCAGCAACGCAGTCAATACATGGCTTTTTTTAGATTGCCAGAGCAGCCAGAAAAAACACTTATTGCGAATAATCTCGAAACATTGCGCGCACTCTGGTCATCTATGTCGGAAGAACAAGTGGAGGAGTATGTTACAGTATTCTCTCAGCCAGGTGCACTCACAGCTGCACTCAACTGGTATCGTGCAAATTCTTTCGGACTAGAAAAGGGTTATCAGGGAGCAATGTTCGGTATGGTATCACATCCAACACTGCTCATCTGGGGTAACCAGGATATTGCAATCGGCCGGGCAGCGGTAGAACGGACGGCGCAATACATGAAAGGTCCATATCAGCTTGTCGAGTTGGATGCTGGCCATTGGTTGATCCAGGAAGAACCCGAGAGCTCGTATAATGAAATCCTGGCGCATCTCAAATCAAATCCCATAAAATAACTGACTTGGCAATCTCCCCCTACAGGTGCATTTCGTTGATATTTTACTATCGTAGTATTTAACAGTTACTTGAATCACTGCCATCATTATCTTACCGCATGTTTAAACCTAGCAGCCCTCCTCTACGAACTCCTACAGCTACAATTTATCGATACAAAGCACCAACACTATAGCTTCTGATCAGAGGTGGCATAAATATCGTCTCCTGTTACGAGAAACCATATCATGCGAGAATGCTGAAAAAGAGGTGCATGATACTTCCTGCCGGGGGTCTGGGGGTATCCCCCAGCTTTATATCCCCCAAGATTGGGAGATTAGGGGGTTGATTGAGACTACTCCAGCAGTCTCCTGTTAGGAGAAACCATATCATGACGCAAGGAAACGAGATTTTATACGATATAAATCATCTGTCGTCACGCCGCCCGACAGAAGATAGTCCACAACGCTGCCATAGGTAGAGTTGATGTAATGCAACGCTGCGAGGATTGCTCCCGGTGGTGATCCCATGAAGATTTTCAGTTTCTCGCGCCGCTCCGGTGTCAAGGCGAAATCGGCAAATATCGTTTCTCCGGCCGGTTCGAGTAGGCTAGCGCTGAGTGCATAATCTTCGGCAATAACTGACCTGGGTACCTGGACAACATCTAATAGCATGGCTGCTATTAAACCGGTTCGGTCTTTACCGCTATGGCAGTAAAATGCTACAGTCCCGTCTTTCGAATCCGCAATCTCCTTCATTACACGAGCGATATTACTCTGAAATGCCCCTAGCATCCAAAGGTAGAGTTCTTCAATCGACGTCAAGTGATCGAAATTCCCCTTTCCACTCTCACTGTCCATCTCCATCAGTGGAAGGTTTATAATCGTCAGTGAAGTCAGACCGTTTGATGATGCAATCTCAATTGTAGGTGAAATTTCGACCTCTCGCCTATCTCTCAGATCGATAATGGTCTCTACACCATACGCAACCAGGGCATCCTTTCCTTCCGGGGTTAATCGTCCCAAATTGTCTGCTCGGATAAAGGACCGCCAACGGGTATATCCCCCGAGTTGTGTACGATAACCACCCATCTCCCTCACGTTATAGCAATTGCCCCATTGCATATAGCGTCTTAATTGATTATTCATCACAAGAACTTGATCAGCCTCCGATTATTGGAGCACTCCCAGAGTTACACTTTCCGGCCCATCAATTTATTGAAAAGCAACTTCGACTTTCTTGAGAGTAGAAATTCCCCATGTAATTTGATCTGGTTTAAAAGCAGGGAAGGTTAAACGCATAAAAAGACCCTTTTGCCGTTTTGAATCTCTGCAATTCGGGGCAACAGCATCCCAGGCTGCGGCGATACCTATCCCGGCTTCCTTCGAAGCATTGACAAAGGATTGCTCCTGTTCCGGTGTTATCTTCATTAAGGTTAGACATGTAAAAAAACCACCGCTCATGTCAGTCGCAAAAGCACCTGGGAAATGAGTGTTTAACGCTTCGTTCAATGCATCCATTCTGGGTTTATATAACCTGCATATATAGTCCAAAAACTTCTCATATTCCCCGGATTCGATAAAATCTGAAATGAACGCCTGGGTGGGCAGATTTGGATTTATTCTGGTATTTGCCACAACTCTCATCATCTGGTCGACAAAGTTCATGGGTAAAACAATATATCCGCATTTTGTCCCCGGTGAAATCGTCTTAGTGAAGGAGTTAATCAGAACGGGGCCCCAATCTGAAACTCTAATGGGTATATTCTTTTTCCCATCATATCGAAGGGATTCATAGCAGATGTCCCAAGCGCAAATAATGCCTTTATCTTTACATATCTGTTCAACAGATTTCAGGTTTTCTTCCGAATAATTAATACCCGTCGGATTCTGATGAAATGGAATCCCATAGAAAGCAGCAACAGAGTATTTATTAACCATTTCTCTTAATTGATCCAAATTGACACCTACGGGTGTCAATTCAACTCCTATCAGGTTATGGCCATATATTTCAGCATCGAGGACAACACGATCATAGGTCGCCTCCTCAATGATAATGGTACTATTCCTGGGTAATGATTTGAGGAAAAGCGAAATTACCTCCATGCCTCCGTTGCCGACAACGACTCGTCCCGGGTCAGTATGATGAATTTCACCGATAATGTTTCTCAATGGCTCGAAGCCGTTAAAATGTCCGTATTGAAGTACACCCGTCCCATATTTTTTTATTGCCTTTTCATATCCTTCGGATGCTATCGGTATTAGTCGTTCCAGAACCTCATCAGAAGGAACCCCTCTTAAGAAATTAATCGATTTTGCCTCAGTCACATCGCTCACTTCAAAATCCCTCCCCTATTGTAAATTTTTCTGACCAGTTTCTGATTATCGTGTCACGAGATGGAGATCGGGGTCTCCCACATTCAAATTAGTCCCGACGAAATCTTTGCGAGATCCCAAGTGTAGTCGTATAAATGTAAACCTTTACTTAGTGCTATCATTTCTCCATCCTCCACGCCAATCTCGCTTGCCACGTACTCTTTCATAAGCTGTATTGCTGCCAAGTTTGACGGCAACCCCGCCCATAAATCCCATGATCTGAAATATAATATAAAATGCAATTGTCCATTTTGAACCCTCGTGTCTATCCCTCGCAAACAAGGCGGATCAGAAAGTACAATGGATTCCTTGCTTCCAACTGCCATGAACCCTTGATTCGTATTGTGACCATCCTCTTTATACATTCGAATCAACTCCGGTAGCTGATATTCCAAGTCCTCACCGTAGGTGTACTGCTCCGTGTCAGCTTTGAAGGAGGTGATTAAGTATTGAAGATAATTTTCTACATAGTCCATTGATGAAGGAGGCGGGACTCCTAAGGGTACATCGGGGATGAGCGGGCGACTGCCAGGGTGTTTCACCTGTAATAAAATGAAATCGAGCTCTTTTCTTAGATGTGCAACGTGGCTGCCTCGTTCGATTGCATACTCACGCCCTTCTGTGAGAGTTTTACGCAAGCATAAGAACCAGGCCTCTGGCAAGTCCCTCGCCTCTACTACTGTTATCTGCATGGGAAATTACTCTGTTTTTTCCTTCTGTACCTTCAATAAGGTTGTACGATCGTTATGTTTAGCTTATGTTATGAGTGAGGAATTATGATTATTGCTCCCCGTTATTCTAACTAAAGGGTCGGTTATTGTCTAGGTAAATCCACCGCAGTTTAAGTAACTATAGCTGGTATAGGCAACTATACCGGGATCAAATGGAATAGTCTCAAGCAACCCCCTAGTCCCCCAATCTTGGGGGACTTTTTTTGGTTGGGGGACACCCCCAGACCCCCGGCAGGAAGTATCCTGCACCTCTTTTTCAGCAGTCTCTAGGTTTATTCGCTCATAGTGACCCTACTCGATAGTGACAGTGTACTTGTGCCAAGCAGGCTCTTAGACCTGCTTCGATAAAAACTCCATCAGTACCTCATTGAACTTCTCCGGATGCTCTACTGGCGTAGCATGCCGTGAATCAGCAATAACCACTAGCTCTGCTTGTGGCATCTTGGCTACATACGCTTCTTTGAGAGATACGGGAGTGTAGTCCTGATCCGCGGCAATTACCAGGGTAGGGCAATCAATCTCGCCAAGGCGATCGGCGACACTCCAGCCAACTATTGCTCGCATTGAGTTTATGTACGCCGGCCTGTCATTCTCAGCCCAGCGTTCAACGAACAATTGACGCAATTCTCTGTGTTCCTCCTTGGGAAAGAGGCGTTTGCTTAAGGCCTCGCCCATCTTACGCATTCCGAACAATCGCACAATGAGCAGGCGTTGGAGACCGCGTATAATATCTCTCGGCGAGCGTAATACAAATTCCGGCCCACTATTCACAATAACAAGACTCTTTACCATTTCAGGCGCGTCAACAGCCACTTGAAAGGCAATCATGCCTCCCATAGAGATCCCAATTATATGTACTGGTGCGATGTCAAGTGATCTAATTAATTCGACAGTATCTGCGGCAAAGAGCGGTATACTGTACGGACCTGTGGGTTTATCTGATTGTCCATGACCCCGGACATCAACAGTTACTACTTGAAAATTTTTAGAAAGGAAAGGGACTTGCATTTCCCAATCACGGGCACCGGAACCTAAGCCATGTATGAGAAGTATAGGTTGGCCTTTTCCAGTGATCTCATAGTGTAGTTCAATATCACCAATGCGAAGTCTGGGCATTATTATTCCTTTTACCGATTATTTAGAGCCACCCACCTATTAATAATACAGAAAAAAGCGCACAACTACCGATAATGCGTATAGGTTGTGTTTATGCAATAAGTTCAATATAGCTGATTTCTTCCACTTTGTCATGCTGGATTTTTTTCAGCATTCTCATTAGAATAGGAGCGTTCTCACCGGTTATCTGCAGCTTATCGAGTTGATGACAACATAGTAAAACGGTGCTGATAGATATGGACGATCTGATTGAAAGAGCGGCAAAGGGTCTCCTAAATTCACAATATGCGATTGCCCTAACTGGGGCGGGCATGTCAACTGAGTCTGGAATACCCGACTTTCGAGGCCCAAACGGTATTTGGACAATAAATCCTGATGCCGAGAGGGATGCATATGAGGCCTATGATAAGCTTTTGCGAGATCCAAAGGCTCACTGGGAAGAGATTCTAACCCCGGGTAGTTTCTTCGGCTTGTTTGAGGACATTGCGAAGTCTTCGCCAAACCCAGGTCATTATGCCCTGGCGGAGTTAGAGAAAATGGGGATTCTAAAGCTAGTAATTACCCAGAATGTTGATGGCCTTCACCAAAAGGCCGGCAATCAAAATGTTATTGAATATCACGGGGGCCTATTAAAATTAAGATGCATGTCTTGCGGTTCAAGGTTTGACCGGGAAAAATTCAATCTGGAGGAACTAAAAAAGGATAATCAATTACCCCCACGTTGCCAAGGATGCAAGGGGGTCTTAAAACCTGATGGGGTATATTTCACTGAACCCATTCCAGGGGATGTTTATCACCGGAGTTTAGAAGCCGCATTGAAATGTGATCTTATGCTAATTTGTGGAACTTCAGCAGTTATTTATCCTTTTGCTCAATTGCCGAGGGTGGCTAAGGAACATAAGTTTGAAAAGAAAAGGAAGAGTGAATTTGGTTTATACGCGGATGAGACGGCGTCGGCTGTGACCATAATTGAGGTGAATGCAGAGCCAACCCCCCTAACCGATGAAAATATTTCAGACTACCTAATCCAGGGGAGAACCGCGCACGTTCTACCTCGACTAGTGGAAGAAGTGAAGAAATTAGAGAATAGATAACGGGAATCGCTTACTGATATTGCTAAAATAGAGGTGCCCCGATATAATCGGGGCCGGGGGTCTGAGGGTGTCCCCCAGCTTCAAAAAGTCCCCCGAGATTGGGGGATCAGGGGGTTGCCAAATATGCTGTTCTTGAGTATGGTAAGTTCATAGATGATAGGGCAATAACCGGAGCATGGCGAGCAGATAAGAGGCCTCTTTAAGCAAGAGAATAACAAAGGAGTCACGATAAATGAAGGAAGCAGTAATAGTTGATTATTTGAGATCCCCATTTTCCAGGGCGAGGCCCGGTGACCCGGAGAGGGATGTGTTTAACAGCTTGAGAATGGATGATGTGGCTGGAATGCTGATTAAGGAGCTTGTCAAGCGGACAGGCATAAAACCAGAAGAAATCAATGACGTTCTCGTGGGAACTGCAATGCCCATGGGCGAACAGTGGGTCTACGGGGGCAGAATGATCACCTTCTTAGCAGGCTTGCCGTTTACTGTCCCGGCCCAGCAGATCGATCGGCAGTGTGGCTCGTCAATGTCCACGATACATCAAGGTGTCATGGAGATAATGCTTGGGTACTCGGATCTTGTTATCTCCTGCGGGATTGAACATATGACGCACAATCCCATGCTTGCTCCCGGTGTTGATCTCAGTCAAATCATGGTTAAACCAAACTCCAGGCTCCTCTCTGAGCCAGAATATAAGAAATACGATCTAATGACGAGTATTCAAATGGGTCTCACCGCGGAAAAATTATTTGAGCAGACGGACTTCAGTAGAGAGGATATGGACAAGTGGGCGCTCAGAAGTCACCAGAGGGCAACACAAGCCATTGAAGAGGGGTTTTTTCAAGATGAGATAATGCCAGTAGAAGTAACGACGCCAGACGGCACAAAGAAGCTTATTGACCATGATGTAAGCATTAGACCGGATACATCCATAAAGGCCCTTGCCGAGCTGAAGCCGCCTTTTAAACCGGATGGGCAGGTAACCGCAGGAAACTCCGCTCCCATGAATGATGCTGCTTCTGCGATGCTCATAATGTCAAAAGAAAAGGCGAAGGAATATAATCTTAAGCCCTTGGCGAAGATTGTATCGATGGGATGGGCAGGTGTGGACCCGACCCTCATGGGGTTAGGGCCAATCCCTGCGAGCAGGATAGCTCTAAAGCGTGCAGGCCTGGAGGTAAAGGATATTGATTTCTGGGAGATCAATGAGGCATTTGCCATAGTGGCCATCAATGCTATAAAAGAGCTTGGTATAGATCCAGATAAAGTTAACGTTAAAGGCGGGTCCATAGCAATAGGGCATCCACTGGGTGCGACAGGGACCCGGCTGGTTGGTACGCTGGCCCGGATATTGAACGGGGAGAATGGTAGATTTGGGCTGGCTAATGCGTGTATTGGAGGTGGACAGGGTATTGCAACTATAATAGAGAGAGAGGCATAGATCTTTAATCAAGGAGGTAAGGCGATGGATTTCGAATTTACAGAAGAAGAAAAGATGTTCAGGGAAAGCCTACGAGATCTTCTGCAGAAGGAGTTTACTCCCATAGTTGATGAAATGGATCGGAAGGGTCCTCTTACCAGGGAAGAGGCAATAGATATGATGCAGAAGTTCAAAAAGATTGGAATTGGTATTGACCCTGAGGGCTCCAGAGAGTTAATCGGCAACCCTATGATATTCGCCATATTTGCCGAGGAAGTTGGTGGAGTATGGCCAAGTTTACTGCCACTTTTTGGTATGGGTGCTATTCCAGCGATGTTTGTCCCGGTGGCCTCGGATGCTGTTAAAAGCAGGCTGATGCCAAAGCTGGAGAGCGGTGAGTTCATCGGATGCTTTGCCGAAACTGAGCCGGAAGCAGGGTGCGATACCTCAAACCTCAAGACCACAGCCGTTTTAGATGGCGATCACTACATTATCAATGGAAGTAAAACCTGGATAAGCAATGCAACGATTGCCGATACAGCGTTTGTTGCTGCAATAGACTCATCAACAGGTAAAGAGACTTTCTTTATAGTGGAAAAGGAGATATCTCCGTGGGAAACCAATGAGTTACATAAGATAGGTTGGAGAGCCTCACCCACTGGCGAGATGTTTTTCGAGGATTGCAGGGTTCCAAAAGAGAATGAGATGGGAGCTATAATGGCTGAGGCCTTTAAGCTTGGCCCCAAGATGAAGGAGGTCTTGCCTGTATCGGACGGGTTTATGAAACTGCTCAGCACGATGTCTCCAGTTACGGCATTACTCACAACGCCAAGAGCTGGAATGGGATTGGCATCAGTCGGAATAGCTCAGGCAGCTTTGGATGCTTCAATAAACTATGCTAGGGAAAGGAAGCAATTCGGTAAGCCTATTGGCAAGTTCCAGCTGATTCAAGAGATGCTTTATGAAATGAGCGTTTTAACCGAAACAGCGAGACTTCTTGGATATAAGGCTATAGATTCAATCGTCAAGGGAGACCCGGATGCCAGGAGACTTTCATCGATGGCTAAGGTATATGGGGGTGAGGCTGCCGTTAAGGTGACATATAACGCAATACAGATTCATGGTGGGATGGGGCTTTCGGATGAGATGCCATTGGAGAGATATTTCAGAGATGCGAGAATAATGACGATTCCCGATGGCACTAGCGAGATGATGAAGTTGATAACCGGCTATACGCTATTGGGCAAAGGATTTTCCGCATATACCTAATTCCTGGCCAGATAGAAAAACGGGGGTTCCGGGAGGAGTGCGCCTAATAATTGAGACCGCTCAATAAGAGGCGCCCCGAGGCCGACCTGTCGGCCAACGCCTCGGCCTAAAACCGGGTCCGGGGTTCTGGATTATGGG
>JAAXQM010000008.1 GCA_012974295.1 Dehalococcoidales bacterium | reverse complement strand
GCAGTATCGCGTATAGGTACTAACGGCCAGAAGCGGAAATTGCATCACCGCTAAGGGCTGGCGTCATGCGGGCGGCATTCGTTGTATGTGGTTTTCCATTCCTCACTGATCTCGCGAATCCTACTTTAGAGCGACCTGGTAGGTCACCAGAAATTGGTTGAAGTCATTACCATACCTGGTGACTACACCATTTGCGTAGCCGAACTTAATCCCATGGCGCTTATGAATCGGTACCACGAGCGTCCCTCCAAGTTTCAAATTGTGTAACTTGTTTTCAAGCAGATTTCCATCAATGGTCTGATTCCCTCCCCTATAGTAAGTTACGTCCAGGGAAGCCCATAGCCCGGGGCGGATTCGCTTGATGAGATTGGTTTCCAGGGCGAAAACCGGATCCTGCTCCTTTTTGCCAAAAAAGAAATCATCGTCATCACCAAAGAGCCAGGTGCTTGCTGAAATCTCCATCAACCATTTTGGCTTGAGGATAATTACCGTTCCAAGCTTTAGCCTTGCAGCCCAGCGGTTGGCCCCTACATTGACTACTTTGTCAGGATTATAGTGGCCCGTAGGCATCACTACTTTAAGGCTCGCGCCGATAATCGGGCGCGGATTGGCACGAAATGCCAGGAAATCCTCCACGGTCATCGTTGGTGCGCCGCGAAGATTGACATTGAGGGTCATGCTTAGATCGCCGAAGCCACTAAAATCTCGCTTTATCGGGTCTCCTAAAAACAAGCCTTTTGCGGTACCCCACGCATAAGGCATGTTTATAAGGAAATTCGATGTTCGACCCCAAAGGTCCAGGGTTTGTGCGTAGGCCAGAATACCTGTATTGATTTGGGATTCCGAATCTTCTACGGGCAACGAAAGGTCTAAGAACACGTCTCCGGAAGTGTATGAGTACCCACTCACTAAAACCCGGGTGCCCTTGGGTGTGGGCCAGAATAAGCGTGGCGTCAGTTCCTGTGCGGTACTTTCTGCTACCCATAAGCTGCAAAACATTAACACTAAAACATATTTCATTTTGCAAATTATGCCCTGCGGTTTATGCTGGTGTCGTTGGTGTGAACCTGACCTCTCCCGAGAGCATGGCGGAGGTAATTCACATTGTTAAAATTGCCTAAACTCAAAGTTCGAGCTCTCCATCAAAAAGTATTCAATAATTGAATCTCAATCCCAATCCCACACCCCAGTCATATAGCCGATCACTGCCCAGACCAACCAGCCCTTCTGCATACAAACCTATGCCGTCAGTGATGTTCTTGCCCAATTGGATTTCCGCATCGGCGGGTACGGTTTTGTTCTCCCAATCATAAGGTACCTTTGCGTCCAGCTTGAGCCACCATGCGGTGCCAAGGGGTTTGATCGCAATAAGACGTAATGCCGTTATGCTGATATCGGTCCCGTTGATGTTGGTAAAATGCTGGAGCAAGGGAATAAGAGTGAGACCCGAATCCAGTGCCAGGGCTATGCCGGCAAAAGGCCCGATCTGATCTGCTCCCAGTCCAATACCCTTCTCCGTGTCGCCCAGATCGTGAATATAATCAACACCCACAGCCACGCGGTACTTGATACCACTGTTGGATATTCCCTGGTGAGGAAAATAGATCAATTTTACAATCGCCGACTCCCAATCACTTTCGCTGGAGCCCGAGACATTGGTGTCCCAGTAATGTAGTTCGTACTTAAATTTCAACTTCGGGTTGAGCATGAAAGCACCATCAATGAAGTATTCGTTCAGGCGGGAGTCGCCGAAATACGAGTCATTGTATTGCCACCGGATATCGGTGTTACTGACGGCCGCCAAAGGATTGCTGGCATTTTCGCTGTCACCAGAAAGTTCCGGTCCATCCAGGTCAGAGAAATTATCGTCTTCATCAGCGTATACCTGGCCGCTAAACAATATGGCAATGCTAATAAAGCTTATTATCAGGACCCTGTTCCTTGGATTTCTCATACCTACCTCCCCTATTCGTGTTCATCAAATTCATCATCTGCGCCAGCCAGCTAATCCCAAACCGGAATGCTGCGCGCTCAGTTCGACTGAACGCCCACTTGAATCACACCCGATAGCGATGGTTATTCAATAACAATTTTAGTTTCTGTCAACCAATCAGGTCTTTTTGAGTCGCTGCGTTTACCTGGTCTCATATCCACCCCTTCCAATTCAGGAGGCTCAGGAACTTCGGCAAGCATGCTGGTCTTTGCCTGTCGGATAACGATCTGCTCAGGAGTAACGTTAATGATTGACAGATCATGCGCAAGCTTTGGGAGTAGTGTGCTGAGCCAGAGCGTTTGTTGCATGCTCAAGAGGCATCTTGGTCACCAGGGCGTATTCTTCTGGTATTGGAAACACTTCATGGATCCATACATCTGCGCCCTTACTCTGCTCAGCCTCGAAAGTGCTTATCTCACTATCAGCGGTATAGGCAAAAGAGAGACCCTTCCACTCCAGACGATAGCCCATTGATCCATCAATGGTGTGGACCACCGGGAAAGCGTAGATCTTTACGCCGTTTTTGTCATAAGCCAGCTGGCGAGGGTTCTCTGGACTGAACTTACTGACATCAATTTCATGAGCAACGATTTCGGTACCACCAGTAGGCAACAAGTTTCGTTTACTCTGAACATGCCACTCAGCAGCCTTTCTTACATTCTTGGTAAATTCTGCCGTGCCGAGTTCGGGCGTGGAGCCTGATGGCCCCCAGACCTGAAGCGGTGTATTGCGAGCCCAACCCATCGCATCAAAGAGAGAGAAAATACCTCCGGTATGATCCAGGTGAAGATGGGCGATGAATAGTTTATCGAGCAGAGCAGGATGCACACCCATACTATAAAGATTGGCAGGCGTGCCAGGACCCATGTCAAAAATAAAGTTATCGCCATTACCTAGCTCGACCAGATAGCCGGAGGTGGCCTGCGCCCTACGAACAGGAGTAGGGCTTCCTGAGCCTAATATAGTGACTCGCATCTCTTTATCAGCAAGGGGCTCTTTACCCGGGATATAGTGCTCAGGGTATTTCTTTAGCGTAACACCCGTTTTCTTGACAATTACAGGCGTCTTTGTAATGGGCTGTCCGCTGAGAGGAGTCGGGTAGCCATCTTTTGTGACTGACTGTTCTCTGGGAAAGCGAAAGTCCTCATGGTCATATTGACCAGCGATTGCGAATACAGGCATCATCAGTAATACTGCAATGCCTCCAAAAATAAAACTCTTCATTTTCTAATCTCCAATACAGTTCGTACTCTTCCGACCAGTGTGTGACCAAGTAAAACACCTTCCTAGACCCTATTGCTCACGAATAAAGGGAAATTGCTTTCATCACGTTGGGTCTAAACTTGGTAGAGGTATATGGATTGTCACCCTATCAGAAGCAGTTGGTAAACGTCCATTTCAAATTCCGCTATTGGCCGTCGCGACATCACGAAATGAGCCTTTTGAGTAGCAGCTAAGTGCAGTCATGCGGCCCATCGCATGATGGAATGACGATGGGCTGGACCCGGCCAATACCGGC
>JAAXQM010000087.1 GCA_012974295.1 Dehalococcoidales bacterium | reverse complement strand
GCCAAAGCTGCAAAAGAGGCAACTATAGTAGTCTTCCCCGTTCCCCCTTTACCGCTTAATACAACAAGTTCCTTCATCTCGCGGCCTCATCTCTGGATGTAACGTAGAGTTTGTAAGGGGTCTCACCCCTATTTTCGTAGCATGTGAGGCACTGCTGTTCCCCGGACTTGACATCCATCAGGTGTACCTCGAATCCCAGCTCCTCGTACATCCGCACCATTCTTTCAAGATGAGCACCACTGCTGATACCAATTTCCCGCCATCCTTGTCCTACATTATTAATGCTATTCATCGGGTATTCCTCTCGGAGTATTGTCTCGATACAATTTGGGATATGTCCTGGAAAAGGGTTCGAAAAGCTGGAATCCACTGAGGCATCCCCTCTACCAGGGTTACCCCCCGGGAATAGAGGCGTGCGATCTCAATATCCAGGGGGATGTGGAGCAGGATGGGAATTCCCTCAGCGTTGCAGTATTCCTCTACCTTATTGTCCCCCACGCTGTCTCGATTGAGCACTACCCCGCAAGGTATGCCCAGCTTCCTGATGACCTCTACCGCTAGAGACATGTCATGAAGGCCGAAGGGAGTCGGTTCCGTTACCAGCAGGCAGAAGTCGCTCCCGCGTACTGCCTCCACCACCGGACACGAAGTTCCCGGAGGGATATCAATGATTACCGTTTTCCCCGGGTCGCTATGCCCCTTTACTTCCCTGATAATGGGCGGTGCCATCGCCTCGCCAACGGTTAGCTTACCGTGTATAAACTCGATCTGTCCTGAATAGCCTGTCTCCACTATGCCTACCGATTTGCCTATCTCATTGATAGCACCATCGGGGCACAGGTAAGAGCAGGCGCCACACCCGTGGCATAGCTCAGGAAACACCAGCACCTTCTTGGGCAAAACAGCGATAGCATTAAAAGCGCACACCTCGGCGCATTTGCCGCAGAGGGTGCACCTGGCCTCATTTACATTAGGTATGAGTACGTTTACGGGTTCCTGGCTGTCGATAACGGGCTTGAGGAATATATGGCCATTAGGCTCCTCAACATCACAGTCGAGGAATTGTATGTTATCTTCCAGGGAGAGGGCTAGACTGGTGGCGACCAGCGTCTTGCCCGTTCCCCCTTTACCGCTGGCGATGGAGATGATCATGCACCCCTCGTCATCTTCGCGCCGCACTTGGGGCAGCTTATGTCGTAGCAGGGTACCCCTGCTTGATGCGGTGCTACAGCACCGCAACTGGGACAAACACAGTTTCCACCGGGGCCAGCGCCAGCCTGTGCACCGCCCTTCCTGCCCCTACCTCTACCTAGACCTCTTCCTGTTCCCGGGCCACCACCACCGGGTGGTCCTGTTCCGTCTCCTCTTGGCATAATAACACCTCCAGAATTTATATTAGCGTAATTAGCTTCAGATATCAGCCTTCTTGGCTTCCTTAAGGGCATCCTCAAGTTCCTCAAGCTGCTCCAGCATTTGCGCTGGCACCGAGTGAGGAGGCCGAGGCCAGCGGCCCTTGAGGTCAGCTATTTTCTCTTCCAGCTCTTTGACTCTCTCCGAGGTCATTAGCGTACCCCTCAGGTGCCGGTGCTCGGTGTGCCACAGCTATCACCTATGTTGAATGAGCTACCTGTGCCGGGGCTGGAGAAGGTAGAGAAAAGCTTTGTGGGTTTGCCCGCCTTACATTTGGGACAGTGTAGGTCAGTACCATCCTCGCCTATGGATTGGCGAACCTCAAATAGCTCACCACACTGGGTGCACCTATATTCGTAGAGTGGCATAATTCCTCTCCTTAGCCGGCCTTTTGCAGTTCCTCTAACCTGTGCTGGATTGCATCCATTTGCTGCTTCAGCATCTCGGTCTGGCCCTTGAGAGTCTCCATCTCCTGCTCCGGGCTCTGCATCTGAGGGGCTGGCCCTGTAGTCCCCATACCCATTCCACGCCCACTACTGCCCATACCTCCGCCCATGCCTGAATGTGCGCCGGTACTGGGCCCAGATGTCGCTTCAAACTTACCCGCTTTGAAACCCTCGATGGCATCCTTTACATTACCGCATATACCGGTGATGACCTGAATCTCGGCTGCGGAAAGAGTTTCATAGGCATTAGGACCGCAGTTACCGGTGAGAACCACCTGCGCGCCCAAACTGGCAACCGTCTGGGCGGTGGATATTCCCGCGCCGCCACCGGACATGATATTTGAGTTCTCCGTGGCCTCGAACTCCATAGTGTCTGTATCGGCAACGATAAGGTACTGGCATCGGCCAAAACGCGGATCAACCTCTGCATCCAGGCTGGGACCTGATGCTGATATTGCTACTTTCATTAATCACCTCTCCCTATTATTTACTCCCCCGCTGTCAGCTCATTTATTCTGGCTTCGAGCTGCTCCAGTTGCTCTCTTGTAGCTTGAGCCTCTTCTTTCAATAAGCCAAGCTCCTGATCACGGGTCATCTGGTATGCGAAGGGTGCCGCCCACGGCGCAGTTGTCCTGTAGGGCCTGTCTCTTATACACATCT
>JAAXQM010000071.1 GCA_012974295.1 Dehalococcoidales bacterium | reverse complement strand
GCCACCAAGATCTACTGGGATGAAGTGAGACCAGATGTGAACGCCTTCGATGCTGAGAATCGGCTGATATTCATGACCGGCCCACTAACGGGTTTTACCGGACTGGCCGGCTCCAGATGGGGCATCGAGGGTAAATCCCCTGCCACTACCCCAGAATACTTCACCTACTGCAATCTGGGAGGGAGCTGGGGTGCCCACCTCAAGTTTGCCGGTTACGATGGCATTATCGTCCAGGGTGCATCCGAAAAACCGGTCTACCTTGAGATACACGATGAGAAAGTCCAGTTAAAGGACGCTTCCCATCTATGGGGCATGGGCGCTATTGCAGTGAGGAAAACGCTTAAAGGTGAGCTAGGTAAATCAGTTAGAGTAGCTGCCATTGGCCCTGCCGGCGAGAACCTTGTCAATTTCGCTATTGTACTTGCTGATGATGGTGCCTCTGGCTCAAGCGGTCTAGGCGCAGTTATGGGAGCAAAAAAGCTGAAAGCTATCGCAGTAAGAGGCAGCGGAAAGTTAACTGCAGCGGACCCGGACGGCCTTCGTGACGTCGCAAGATATGCCCGGGAGCTGACAAAGGGTATGCCGATGGCACAAAAGGGACTAATGCCAGGCCCGAAAATGAGGCGTGTAGCCTGCTATGGCTGTATCCGGGGATGCATTAGAGCCGATTGCGAGGCCAAGGATGGGACACGTAGTAAGTTTATGTGCACGGGTGCCCAGTTCTATCAGGACATGGCTAAATTGTACTACGGAGAATGGCGCCCTGAGAGCATTGAGGTACCTTTCTACGCGAACATGCTCTGCGACGATTACGGGGTTGATACCAATTCCATCGCGGCAATGATAATCTGGATTGGGAGGTGCTACCGCGGGGGAATCCTCACAGACGCCGATACAGGCATGTCTATATTAAATCTGGGCAGCCTTGAGTTCATAGAGACCCTGGTTAAGAAGATATCGCTAAGGGAAGGTTTCGGGGATGTTCTTGCCAACGGCACCATTAGAGCAGCCGAATCTATTGGCGATAAAGCCAGGGATCTGATTACTTATTATGTGTCAAAAGCCGGACATCTCACGCTGTATGAGCCCAGAATGTTTGTCGCCCACGGGCTGATGTACGCAATGGAACCGAGGCAGCCCATAAATCAGTTGCATGAAATGGGCCTGCCATTGTACCTGTGGCTCGATTGGGTAAACAAGGTTCAGACAGCTTATCTAACCAGCGACGTGTTTCGCCGTGTCGCAAAGAGGTTCTGGGGAAGTGAACTCGCCGTAGACTTCTCTACGTATGATGGGAAAGCCGTGGCAGTTAAAAAGATTCAGGATCGCCATTGCGTCAGGGATAGCCTTATCCTCTGCGATTTCGCCTTGAACAATGCCTCAAGTGTCAGGTATTCAGAAGACCATGTGGGCGATCCCACCCTTGAGAGCAAGATGCTCCTTGCGGTTACTGGAAGGGATACGGACGAGGATGAGCTAAACATGATAGGTGAAAGGATATTTAATCTGCAAAGGGCTATCCTCGTAAGGGAAGGTCACCGCGGGCGAGAGGGTGACGTATTAGATGAATCTTTCTATACCAGGCCGCTCAGGACAGTAGGTCTCAACCCCGAATGTCTGGCGCCGGGGAAGGATGGCGATATAATCTCTCGAAAGGGCGAAGTGGTGGATAGAGATAAGTTTGAGGCAATGAAAGACGAATACTATAAACTGAGAGGATGGGATGTCACAAGTGGCCTCCAGACGAAGTCAAAGTTGGAGGAAATTGGACTTGGTGATATTGTAAGCGATTTAGAACTAAAACAGTGTGCAATATGATATCAGTCGCGAAAAGAAGCTCAGAATCTATAACGTTCCAAGCCACTGCTCCCAAAGGTCTTCTCATTACCCGATGAAACTACACGATTTGACGTAAGTAGAGACCCCCAATACTAGGGGGTTTCAGAGATTGATTGAGATTTTTCCAGCAGTCTCAAGCAGAAGAGTCTATGAAAATACGGCGGTTATTATGGGCGAAGACTCCCGGTATGTACCGTGGGTCCTAAACAGGATTATCGAACCCCTAATGCGCAATATCAGGATTCAGATTCCTGAGTTTGCTGGAATGAAGCCGGGGGATAGGGCTTTAGATGTATGTTGCGGTACAGGAGCCCTTGTACTTCATTATGCGAAGAGGGGTATTATCGCCGATGGGATCGACTTGAATCCTCGCGTGATAGAAGTGGCCGAAAATAAAAGGGGGGAACACAATTTCAGCTATGTCCGCTTTCAAACAGCAAACGCACTGAACTTACCGTTCGACGAGAACATGTTTGACTATGCCTCCATCTCAATGTCGCTGCATGAGAAAGAAAGGGTAGATAGAGATACAGTAATCTCGGAAATGAAAAGAGTGGTAAAGATGAAAGGCAACCTGATTTTTATTGATTATAAGATGCCTTTGCCGCGAATTCCAGTTTCCACTTCGGTGAAAACAATAGAGTTCATTGCAGGTAGGGACCACTGGAGATGCTTTAATGATTATGCTAAGCAGGGCGGTTTAGAC
>JAAXQM010000160.1 GCA_012974295.1 Dehalococcoidales bacterium | reverse complement strand
CTACACCGATCTGCAGGGTATCCCCATCTTTAATCAGCCCGGATATGTGCCTGGCAATTTCCTTCTGGGTATTATCTGGCTCCTTCTTAGCCTTTTTCCCCAGCAGGCTCCCCCCACCGGGAGCCTCCCCTGAAGAGATATGTTCCACAAAATAATCTATCTCCGAAACATGTATGAAATTATCACCAAAGGTTCTGATAAGACGCGGGTTTACCTCTGCAACCACCTTCCTGGCCTCTTTAACCTGGGTTTTTTTATTCCACAGTGATTGGCCAAAGCTACAAAAGCCCTGCTCATCGGGGGACGAAATCTCTGTGATGAGGACATCAAGCCCTTGCTTGAAAAATTCCAGATCAAACGGAAAGAGGGAGCCGAAGGCAATATCGCACCGGTGCTCTTCGACCATCTGCTGGTTCACTCCCAGCGGAAAGGAGACGGTAATATTGAAGGAGTCCTCCCAGCCGGGGTCATACCATCCGAAATCATACCCGGGCGTGGGTACATAAACCTGAACACCCTTTAACTCTCCTATCCGGGCCGCGATTGCCAATCCTTCATCTATAAACCTTTCTCCTTTTTTATGTAGCCACAACCACCTATTCTATTGACTATCGGGTGGCTATCGGGTTTGCTATACTTTTCCGGGGATACATGATAACTGGTTCACCAGCAATTATAGCATTCCTCTAAGCAACGAGCAATAAAGAGGAGTTCCCCTCTATCATCGTGGGTGGGTGTATGGAGTGGTCCGAAGTGTCGATAGGCCGGTCGGCCTCTGGATCATCCGCTCAAGTCGGATGGTGACAGCACAACTCCGCCAGCGGGAGACACCCTCATACCCCCACCAGAGGGGATTCCCCAAGGGATACTAAAATAAATTCAGCATGACAACACCAGACAGCCGACTCTAAAATATTGGGTGTTGGGTTACCCTTTTTTCAGCGATCTCCTTGATATTATGTAACTATGAGATGTACCTGAAATTCCGTTCCTACAAGTTCGAAAGGAGTTTGCAAAAGAAGACGCCAATATGGTATATTTAATCGTCAGATTTACCGATTAACAAGGAGGAAGTAATTGGGCGACCATCTAAAGGGTAAAAATGCTGTAGTAACCGGTGCCGCCGGCGGTATAGGGCGGGAGATATGCCTGGCCCTGGCTAGGGAAGGGGCTAATATCGTAGTAAACGATATCGGTGCAGGTAGGGATGGCAGCGGTGCCGAAGCGACGCCTGTAGACAAGGTTGTCGACGAGGTTAAGAAACTTGGCCGCGATGCAATAGCCATATACGATTCGGTTGTCGACTTCGATGCTGCGCAAAAGATAATACAGAGCTGCGTGGACAAATTTGGACGTATCGACATACTGGTCAACTCTCACGGCAACCTGCGGGACCGGATGATATGGAACATGACCGAGGATGAGTGGGACTCGGTGATGCTGGTCCATCTAAAAGGTACTTTTAATACCTGCCGCCATGCCTGCGTGTTAATGCGGGAGCAAAGATATGGCCGCATTATCAACGTTACATCAGACGCATGGCGCGGCACGATGGGACATGTCAACTACGGCGCGGTTAAGGGTGGCATAGTGAGTCTCACACGCTCCATCGCACGTGAGATGGGGCGCTATGGGGTGACCGCCAATTCCTTCGCCCCGATCGCCGCCACAAGGATGACGCTGAACGATGAGGTGGTAAAGGGCACATGGAAGAGAGTTGAGGCCGGGGTTATGACCAAGGAGCAGGCTGAGCAGGTACTGAATATGCCCGGGCCTGAGCATATACCACCGATCATCGTCTACCTTGCCACCGAACAGTCTGCAAATGTAAATGGACAGGTATTTCATGCCGAGGCTGGCAGAGTGGGCATATACAGCGAGCCGGTAGAGGTAAGAGCTATCTACAAATCGGAAGGGGTATTTACCACAGACGAGCTAATCAGTTCGGTGCCCAAGACCCTATTACAGGGCTACATCAACCCTGCTCCGCCACAACCGGAGAAGGACAAAAAAGCCGCCTAGTTCAGCCATTGAAGACACGGGGCAACAAACGGATAGCATGAAAACCGGTATAGTATCATACGGTGCGTACATTCCCATATACCGCCTGAAGCGGGACGAAATTGCCCGTGCCTGGAGCCGCGGTTCTATGGGAGGCGAAAGGTCCGTAGCCAACTATGACGAAGATAGTGTGACTATGGCCGTGGAAGCCGTAATCGACTGCCTGAAAGATAGCGATCGACAGGGCGTAGATGGTCTATATTTTGCCTCGACTACACCACCCTATCGCGAAAAGCAATCGGCAAGCCTGATCGCCCTCGCCGCTGACCTGCGCCGCCAGATCTTCACAGCGGACTTCACTGACTCCCTGAGATCAGGGACGATGGCATTACGGGCTGCGCTCGATGCGGTCAATAGCGGATCGGGAAAGCGGGTCATGGTCGTCGCTGCCGATGGCCGTATGGGTCAACCACAATCGGACTATGAACAGAACTTTGGCGATGGCTCAGCTGCCCTGCTTATTGGTGATGAGAATATCGCCTGCGAGATCGTGGGCAGCTACTGTCACACCGATGACATTCTGGATACATGGAGAACGGAGAGCGATACCTTTACAAGAAACTGGGAGGACAGGTTTATCCTCAGCGAAGGATACGCCCGTAATACCAGGGAAGCCATATCCGGTATCATGGCGAAATATAACCTGACACCGTCAGATATTACCAAAGCAGTCTTTTATGCCCCCGACGCGAGGAGACACTCCGAAACAGCGAAAGCCCTGGGTTTTGACCCCAAGACCCAGGTTCAGTACCCTATGTTTGCCACGGTAGGCAATACCGGCGCTGCTTTTGCCTTAATGATGCTCGTCGCTGCATTAGAGGAGGCCAAGGCGGGGGATAGAATCCTGTTCGCTAACTATGGCGATGGCGCTGAGGCCTATATTCTGCAGGTAACAGAGCAAATCGAGAGGGTTCGGGACAGGCGCGGGATTAAACGTCACCTGGCCTCCATGATTAACCTTTCGACCTATGAGAAATATCTTCGTTTCCGCCGCCTTATTCCTCTCGAGTCACAGGCCCGGGAGCAGGCTAACGCCTTTCCCCCGGTGGCGTGGCGGGAACGTGAGCAGCTAATCAGCTTCCATGGCTCCAGGTGCAAGTGCTGCGGCCGAACCTTTCACCCCATGCAGCGGGTATGCATCTATTGCGGAGCCAAGGATGAGTATGAGGGTGTCAGGCTCTCCGACAGACAGGGTATCCTGTATACCTATACCGTGGATAATCTGGCACTCAGCAGTGACCCACCGACAATCGTGAGTAAGGTACATCTTGAGGACCCGCTTGCAGGAGAAGAGAACCATAAGGTCGGGGTATACTGCCAGATGACTGACCGTGACGTGGATAAAGTCAAACCGGAAATGCCAGTAGAGATGACTTTCCGCAAAATGCACGATTCAGGGGGGATGCATACCTACTACTGGAAATGCCGGCCGCCACGAGAACCATAAAGGCATAAACTAATGGAGACGATCAAAGACAAAGTTGCCATCGTAGGCATGGGATGCAGCCAGTTCGGCGAGAACTGGGATATGAGCGCCGATGATATGATTATCGACGCTGTCTACGAAGCCTATGATGATGCCGGCCTGGGACGCGAGGACATCCAGGCAGTCTGGGTAGGAACAGCTTTCTCCGGTATAGGAGGGATCTGTGTCTCAGGACCGCTTAAACTCGACCGCATTCCCATAACCCGGGTAGAGAACTTCTGCGCCACCGGCATGGAGACTATAAGAAATGCAACGTATGCCATAGCCGCCGGTGTCTATGATGTTGTGCTGTGCATAGGATTTGAGAAGCTAAAGGATTCTGGGCTTGCCGGGTTACCCGCTGGCTATACCCATCCCGTTCTGGGAGTCAATGTTACCGCGCCGGGAAGGTGGGCGATGGCTGCCACGCGATACTTCCAGACATATGGTATCGACCCGCAGGAAGGCAAGAAAACCCTGGCACGAATCTCAGTGAAGAGTCACTATAACGGTGCGCGCCACCCAAAGGCGCATCTTCGTAAAGAGGTAACCATAGAGCAGGTTCTGAGTGCCCCGATTATAGCCTGGCCACTGGGGCTATTCGATTGTTGTGGCAACACCGATGGCGCTGCCGCTGCCATCTTAACCAGGGCGGACATGGCCAAGAGCTTCCGAGATGACTATGTACTGATTAAGGGAATAGGGCTTGCCATTGGCCCCAGTCTGGGGAAAGAGGATGCCAGTTATGACTATATCCACCTGCCCGAAACAGAGGCTGCAGCGAAACAGGCCTACGAGCAGGCAGGAATCACTAACCCGCGAAAGGAGCTGGACATCCTGGAGCTGCACGACTGCTTTACAATTAGTGAGCTGCTGACACTTGAAGCAATCGGTATCTGTCCGAAAGGGAAGGCTAAGGAGGATATCGATGCCGGCACCTTTACCCTAACCGGCGAACTGCCGGTTAATACCGATGGTGGTTTGAAGTCCTTCGGCCACCCCATTGGTGCCAGCGGGCTAAGGGAGTGCTACGAAGTATATAAGCAGATTCAGGGCAAAGCAGAGCTGGCAGAACGCCAGCTAAAGGATGTAAAGCTAGGGTTATCGCATAACCAGGGCGGACACCCGGGAAGCCTGCTTCCTATTATCACCATCCTGGGACAGGCGGGCTAAGTAACCCATGCCGAAAAGAGCACTGGCTTCCATAAAGGTACTGGAGCTTTGCCACGATGTAGCCGGATCCTATAGCACCAAGCTGCTTGCTGACCTGGGCGCCGAGGTTATAAAGGTCGAAAGGCCGGGGCACGGAGATGCTGCAAGGAATTCACCACCCTTCTTTCACGATATACCCGACCCCGATAAGAGCGGTCTCTTCCTTTATCTCAACACCAATAAGCTGGGGATTACCTTAAATGTAACCACAGCAACCGGTAAAGACATCTTTCAGGAGTTGGTGAAGCAGTCCGACGTCCTGGTAGAGGATAACCCGCCTCAGTATATGACCGAACAGGGGCTGGATTACGACAGCCTCAAAGAGCTTAACCCCCGTCTTGTAATGGCCTCAATAACCCCTTTTGGTCAGACCGGCCCCTATCGAGACTACAAGGCCTATCCCCTCAATATATTTCATTGCGGTGGGGAGGGTTATCTTACACCGGGTGGAGTAGAGAACATTGGCCGCCCCCCACTCAAGGTTGGGGGGTTTCTCACGGAATACGACAGCGGGCTGAGCGCTGCCATTGCAATCCTTGCCGCCCTTTACTGGAGAAGGAAATCCGGTATAGGGCAGCGGATAGATATCTCAAAACAGGAATCACTGATGGCCCTCAACCGACTGGATATGGTCAGATCTGCCAATGAGGGAGAGGTCATCACCCGGGCCAAGCAGGGGGTTCCATACGGAGGAGCCCTGCCGTGTAAGGACGGTTACACCGTATTTATAACCTGGGAATCGGTTCAATGGGACCGGCTGGTAAAGTTCATGGGAGACCCGGAGTGGGCTCACGATGAGAAGTTCAAGGATTACGCCGGCCGATACAAACACGGCGAGTTGATAAACGCACTGCTAACAGAATGGCTGGTTAATCATAATAAAGAGGACCTGTATCATCAGGGACAGGCTGCGGGAGTCCCCTTTGCAATGGTTTATTCGTCAAAGGATCTGGTTGATTCCGAACATCTTACTGCAAGAGAGTTCTTTGCGGAGATCAACCACCCTAAGACAGGTAGGGTCAAGTATCCATCAGCACCTTATAAATTCTCCGAGACGCCATGGCAGGTAACACGACCGGCCCCACTGCTGGGCGAGCACAACGAGGAGATATTCACGCGGCGGCTTGAGCATAGCCGTGAGGAGCTGGCCAAGCTCGGAGCAGCGGGAGTAATTTAGTATAGTGATTATGTCAACAACTTCATATGCTCCAACGCATGTGAATAAAATTAGACCGCTGAAAAAGAGGAGCAGGAGACTTCCTGCCGGGGGTCTGGGGGTGTCCCCCAACTTTGGAAGTCCCCCAAGACTGGGGGTTATGGGGGTTGATCAAGCATGTTCCAGCACCCTCAAAATAGAGATGTATGCATATGGATAGCCTCAGCGGAGTACGAATACTCGATATCACTCGCTATGCTGCCGGACCGCAGATAACACTGCTGTTGGCCTTCATGGGTGCTGAGGTTATCAAAGTGGAGAGCATGGCTAATATAGACCATTTCAGGAGAGAAGAATCTGCGGTTGTCTTTGGCTCGGCAAGGGCATCTGCCGATTGCTTTAACAGCCTGAATGCCAATAAGCTGAGCATATCCCTCGACCTGAGCACAACCGAAGGGGTTGAGCTAGCCAAGAGACTGGTCCACATCAGCGATGTGGTTGTGGACAACTTCAGGGCCGGCATCATGGACAAGCTGGGCCTGGGCTATGATGTCCTCAAGGAAATCAAGAGAGATATAATAATGCTCTCTGCGTCAAGCCACGGCGCCACAGGCCCGGAAAAAGGGTATATCGCCTATGCCGTGACCATGGGAGCGCTCAGCGGGCTATCGGAGGTAACCGGCTATACGGGAGGCCCACCGGTAATCATGAGGAGCAGTGCGGACCTGAGGCCAGGTACAACTGCCGCCTTTGCCATCCTGGCTGCCCTTAACTATCGCGAAGAGACAGGTGAAGGCCAATTCATCGACTTCTCCGCGCGGGAGGCACTCAGTTGCGGCATCGGAGAGATCATCATGGATTATACGATGAATGGCAGAGTTCGTACACACAACGGGAATCGGGACGATATTATGGCTCCGCATAATTGTTACCGCTGCGACGGTGAGGATAAGTGGGTAAGTATAGCCATCTCAAATGACAATGAATGGGCGGCCCTGTGCCAGGCCATTGGGAATCCCGCATGGGCTGAAGATGAAAGGTTCAGCGACCAGTTATCCCGGTGGCAGCACCAGGAGGAGCTGGATAAGCTCGTCGAAGCGTGGACTAATACTCACACCCACTATGAGGTGATGAATATACTGCAGACAGCGGGAGTAGCCGCAGCCCCCTCCTTCAGCAATGAAGAGCTGTTTAATGACCCCCACTGCCGGGAGCGGGAATGCTTTGCTACAGTGCAACACCCTGAAGAAGGGGAGCTATATGTGCTCACTCCACCGTGGAAATTCTCCGCCACGCCGGCAAGGGTTACCAGTCCAGCACCATTACTCGGTGAACACACTGAATATGTATTAACAGAACTCCTGGGTATGCCAGAAGAGGAAATCTCCAGGCTGGTAGCAGAAAAGGTCCTTTATTAGGATATTGGTTAAAAAGAGAGAGTCTGATTTTATCGGCACCAAGAGTCTGATGGATTACCGGGTTGATATAGGCTGTTTCAATAGTGTCATTCGGTCAATGGTTGTTATTCACTCGTATTTTTCGTTAAAATGAGACATATTCTGCGCGATGAGAGGATGAGTGTATGAAATATAAGCACGTGATTCTTAAATTAGATGGAAAGGTAGCCACGATTACCCTTAACCGACCGGACAAGCTGAACGCCATAAACGATGAGGTGTTGAGGGACTTGATAAAGGCGCTGGACAAGGTGAAGCGGGATTTCGAATCGAAGGTGGTGGTAATCAAGGGGGCAGGAAAGTCATTCTGCACCGGACAGGACCTCAGCGGCGAGGGCACAGAGCAGGTGATGCCACCCGATCCGCGCGAGAAGGCCTATCTCTACGATATATTCACTATGTCGCTGCAGAACCAGAGCGTGTGGCAATATATCTTCGAATTCCCTAAGATTACGGTCGCCCAGGTTCATGGCCACTGTCTGGGAATGGGTCTTGACCTGGCGATGGCCTGCCGCGCTGCCATCTGCACCGAGGACGCAGTGTTCGGCGACCCCTCTGTTCGTATGGGCATCGCCTCACCTAACCCATTGTGGACCTTCCGTATCGGATTAAAGAAAACTAAGGAGCTCCTCCTTACTGGAAAGTACATCGACGGCAGGGAGGCGGAGCGGATCGGTCTGGTTATGAAAGCGGTGCCCGCCGATCGGCTGGAGGAGACGATGGCAACCGAAGTGGAGGTCTTCGCCCAGTCGGCCGGTATCGGTGGCTGGGATCAGATGACCGACTTCTGGTGCTATAGTATGACAGTCCTGGACCTGGCCGGGTTGGCCGCAGGACGCAGGCTAGCCAGCAACGCACACGTGCTGAGTGCTATACAGCGTCCCGGGCGGCACCTGACCGACCGCGGCGGCTTCGATTTCTACGGGATAAAAAAGGAAAAAGGGCTTAAGGCTGCAATAGAGGAGCGCGATGCTCCATTCGAAAAATATTTCCCGCAGCCCAAACCTAAGAAGGGATAAGATGTAGTGAGTGCGATTATATACGAAAAGAGAGACGGAATCGGTTATGTAACGCTCAACCGGCCCGAGGATCTCAATGCCATGAACGATGCGATGCTGGCAGAGATCGACGATCTCCTGCCCCAGCTGGAGATGGACCTCGAGGCCAAGGTGATAGTGTTCAGGGGCGCCGGCAAGGATTTTTGCGTCGGCCAGGACCTCAGCGGTGTGGATACCCTGGAGGTACTCTCTGAGCCAGGCGAGCATCTCACCATTAAAAAGCGGATGGAGGCTGAGCGACGCCGTAACCGCCGCTGGGAGACCATTTTCAATCTGGCCAAACCAACCATCGCCCAGGTGCACGGTCACTGCCTGGGCACCGGCTGCTACCTGGCGATGGTTTGCGACTTAACCATCGCCGCCGAGGATGCGCTCTTCGGCGACCCACTGTTGCGAATGGGTCTGCTGCCGCATATGCCGCTGTGGCCTTATCTTATCGGCATTAAAAAGACCAAGGAGATGCTGTTCACAGGGTGCTATATGAGCGGCATCAAAGCTGAGCAGATGGGGCGGATAAATAAAGCTGTGCCCCGCGATTGGCTTGAGAATGAGGTCGAGAAGATGGCCAGGGGCATAGCGCTGCTCCCATGCGACGCCACAGCCCCCGTTAAGGACGCCGTCAACTCGGTGATGGAGGCCAGGGGTCTCGGCACCAGCTGGCGATTCACAAACAATATGCAGCTGGTAATGCAGCAGCGACAGATGACGCCCGAGGAGTTCGATTTCTTCAAGACGAGAAATAAAGAGGGACTTAAAGCCGCAGTAGAACAGCGAGACCGGCCGTTTAATAAGTTCTGCGAGGAGAGATAATATGCCTACCGGATTTGGATGGGATTTTAAAACGCAATATATGAAATGCTACTGGGAGGCCAATGACTACCGCGATTGGGATTTCAAGCTGGTCATCTACGAGAAAGTAAGCGATCGTATCGCCAGGATAACCCTCAATCGACCGGAGAAGCGTAACGCCTTCAACGACCGCCTGTTTGAGGATCTATCGGCGGCGATGCACAAGGCCAATGACGATCCCGAGGTAAGGGTGGTGATCATACGCGGAGCGGGCGGCGGCTTCGGCGCCGGCCACGACCTCAGCTCTCCCGAGGGTGAGGAAACTCCGCCTGTTCACCCCAGTATCAATCCCACGCTGCAGGACTATTATGGCTTTGAAAGAAGACGCTGCGCGAAATACGAGGATGTCGCGGACTATCCCAAGATTACCATCGCCCAGGTACACGGCAAGTGCATCGGCGCCAGTCAGATATTCGCCGCCATGTGCGACATAATAATATGCACCGAGGATGCCCAGTTCGGCAT
>JAAXQM010000190.1 GCA_012974295.1 Dehalococcoidales bacterium | reverse complement strand
CACAACAACAGCGCAAAGGCCCTCCTTATAGGCCCGGGGAAGTGGGAGAGCAAGCTTTTCGGCAGCAATTATGATAGTGAGCCTACCAGGTGTCGGGAGCGTCAGTCCACGTTCCCCCTCCCCCGCTAATACGGTTAATCTGATACGGGCATCCGAACGCTTATTTGCTTCCAGAGTTTTGTAGATAGCCTGCTCCAGCGCTGCAGGATCCAGCGAAGCCGCAAGGCCAAGCTTTGCAGCTGAGCGCATCAACCGGGCCAGGTGCCGGTCGAGGCTAAAAACATATCCCCCATAGGAGCGCATCGTTTCAAAGAGACCGTATCCGTAGAGGAGGCCGCGGTCAAAGGGGGAGATCCTGGCCTCCTCCCGCGGCACCAGCGCTCCATTTATGTAGACAAGCTCTTTCATTACCTACCCTATCTCACCCCAAAGCGGATGGGATATGCTGAGAAATCTCTTTAAGACGTGGTGTCCTACTTCAGTAAGGATAGATTCGGGGTGAAACTGGACACCCTCTACGACGAACCTCTCATGCCGTACCCCCATAACCTCCCCATCCTCAGTCACAGCCGTGACCTTAAGGTAATGGGGCAGGGTGCCCTGCTCAATCGATAGTGAGTGATAGCGCCCCGCCTCAAAGGGACTGGCAAGCCCCTTATAAATAGTCCTGCCATCGTGGTATATCAGGGATGTCTTGCCATGCATCGGCACCGTGCGCGCGATCGACCCATCGTAGACATATCCTATGCATTGATGTCCCAGGCAGACGCCTAAAATTGGTACCCTGCCGGCAAAATGCCGTACTACATCGTTTGAAATCCCTGCATCCCGGGGAGTGCCCGGCCCCGGGGAGATCACAATGTGGGATGGTGCTGACGCCTCGATATCCTCCAGAGTAACCTGGTCATTGCGAAAGACCACCGGCTCCCACCCCAGCTCACCGATATACTGGGCCAGATTATAGACAAAGGAGTCGTAGTTGTCGATAATGAGGATCACCATACCTCCGTTATGTCTACTCTAAGATCCACTTCGCTTGAAGGTTTTTATTAGACTGCTGAAACAGGCTTAGTCAACCCCCTAATCCCCCAATCATGGGGGACTTTTTAAAGCTGGGGTGGATAACCCCCAGGCCCCTGGCAGGAAGTATCCTGCACCTCTTTGCCAGCGGTATCTTCAAGAAAGTAGCTATTGCTACGTCGTCTCCGAAAGGGGCGAAACTTCCAATGCCTCGATGAGAGCCTTGGCCTTGTCCAGGGTCTCCATATATTCTGCCTCGGGGTCGGAGTCTGAGACAATACCACCCCCCACCTGGAAGTAAGCCCTCCCATCCTTGATAAGGAAGGTGCGGATTACGATGTTGAGGTCCATCTTACCGTCAAAGCTCAGGTATCCTGTCGCGCCGGTATAAATGCTCCTCCTCGTAGGCTCCAGTTCGTCTATGATCTCCATAGCACGCACCTTTGGGGCACCAGTGATGGAGCCACCGGGGAAGCTCGCCTTCAGCAGGTCTATCCGGTTCTTGTTCTCACGGAGCCTACCTTCTATGGTGGAAGTTAGTTGAAACACAGTGGCATATCTCTCCAGCGTCCACAGCTCCCTCACCCTCACCGTTCCATATTTACACACCCTCCCCAGGTCATTCCTCTCCAGGTCAACAATCATCACATTCTCAGCACGGTCTTTAGCGCTCTGGAGCAGCTCCCTGGCAAGATCATCATCCTCCGCCGCCGATCTCCCACGGGGACGAGTCCCCTTCATCGGGCGTGTCTCTATCAGGTCCCCATCGAGGCGGAGGAATCTCTCCGGGGAGGCACCGGCCACGACAACATCGTCAAAGTTGATATAGCAGGCGAACGGGGCCGGATTAATAAGTCGCAGCCTCCTGTAGAGCTCGTAGGGGGCAACGGGCAAGTCCACCTCAAAGCGCTGCGACAGGTTGACCTGAAATATATCCCCGGCACAAATGTACTCCCTGGCCACAGCCACCGCCTCAACATACTCTGTGTGGGTGAAGTTGGCGTGTATTTTCGAACTTCTCGAATTTTTATCGCTTTTCAAACCTTTCGAATCAAGGACCAACTCAGAGCGTTGTATTTCTGCTTCTGCTGAACCGGGCATCACTTCATGACAGGGTATTCCCGCCATAATATCGCCCAACTCATCTATACGCCCTTTCGCTCTATTCATTCTGCTGGCCTCCTCCATCTCGGGGAAGCCGGTTGCAGCAATGTAAGCCTTCCCCTGAAGGTGGTCGAAAGCAATGATAGCATCGTAGAAGGCTACATAGCACTCAGGGAGCTTCAGATCATCGGTAGCAGTTTTGGGCAGGCGCTCGATGAAGTGACACAGGTCATAGCTGAGGTAGCCTACTGCACCGCCGATAAAAGGGATGGGGTCAGGTGAAGGGTCGAGGGCATATTTATCGAGTATCTGCCCCAGTACATCGAAGGGGTTACCGATCACCGTTTCTTGCTGATCGCCGGGAAGAAGGGTAATCTCTGCACCGCGGCTTTTCAGAATGAGGAACGGGTCGCTCCCCATGAACGAGTAACGCCCCAGTCTATCA
>JAAXQM010000284.1 GCA_012974295.1 Dehalococcoidales bacterium | reverse complement strand
CGCAGTAGATAGTGTTCTATACCAAGCATTGAAATGCACTCTCCTATGGGCCCTAGGTGCTGGACCGCAAGCCTTCGCATTGTAGCGAAAGTCCCTCTCTTAGGGGGTAAATCTCTGAGGTGGTTGTTTGATAGACTCGAAGGAGTATGTCACATATGTAATACTGCCTTAATGATACTCAACCCTTCGGCGCTTGTCAATACCTCGGGGATTCGAAGGTGTGACACCATAATCAGAAGTTATAGTGTCAGGGATCTCCTGTGAATCAATGAATCTCCTTTTATTTACTCATGTAACGCGTTATTCGCTATATCATCAAAAAGGATTAAATGTGGTCATAACCAAAGCGTCTACTAAAAACTCGAGTGTTAGATTCTTATTATGTACCAGAGGCAAGCTGAGTAATATTGAACCCATTTCCTGCCGGTATTGCTTCGTAATCGATAATGGTTCCTTCTAAGGTGCGGCTCAGTTCAGAATCAAGTAAAAATACATTGATCCCCTCGCTTACCACAACTTGATCCCCATCTCTTTCCTTATCCAATGCGATATCCAGGTGATTTGCAGTTGATTGTGATCGAAAAAGTCTCATACATGCTCCAGGCTCCGCATTTATGGCTTGTAGGTCATGTTTAATTCTCTCGGCTGCTGAGGCAGTTACTGTTATCATGTTATATCCTTTCTTATAGCACCTAGCGCTATTTTATTAAGAAATAGAGAGGATTCTGTTTATTGAGTGATCGCTTAGATGTACCAATGAGAGTTAGTATCTCCCTCGATTCCCAGAACCACTATGTCCACTACCTCTTCCACCATCAGAAGACCTACCATCCCTCTGTCCCCCAGTCCGGGGCCGAGCTTCATTTACTACAAGTGTCCGCTCATTCAACATCTTGCCAGAGAGACCTTCAATCGCTGCTTGGCCCTCAGCTTTTGTCGGCATCTCCACAAATCCAAAGCCTCTAGACTGGCCATTGTATTTGTCTGTAACGATACTTACCGATTCAACTGACCCGAATGCCTCAAATTCGCGATGCAATTCAGCTTCAGTTATGTTATTTGAACAAGTGCAGACGTAACCAAGACAACAGATTTAAAACGGTCAGAGGCCACTAATATTAGTGGCCTCTGATGCTCACACACAATTGGATTATTAGCGAGTGGGCAGCCTGACTTTGTCGTAGCATTCGCGGCAATATACCGGTCGATCTTGTCGAGGCTCGAACGGTACATGCGTGCTTATACCACATTCGGCGCAGACTGCAGGAAACATTTCCCTTCTCTGCTGAAAGCCAAAACTACCGCCGTTGCGTTGCTGCTTCCTGGTTGTTCGGCACTCATTACAACGCTTGGGCTCATTCACGTAACCCCTGGATGCGAATTGCGACTGCTCTTCTGCGCTAAAAGTGAAACTAGCACTGCAATCTTGGCACTCGAGGGTCTTATCAACATAGTCCATAAACGACCTCCTTTCTTAATTTCTTGGCCGAAGCTTGGTCGTCCGTGGCCCGAGGAATCCGCGAAGAATTACTGAGGTTAGGGAAAAACAAACAAAAAACCAGACAACTTAGTATACCATTAAATACAGCATGCTTTCAATATCGTCTATACGATGAATGTCTAGATAACTACCATACCTAAGACAACCTGATCAGAACTTAACGAGTCTAAGTTTAATAACTACAGCAGGGGAAAATACAATTTCGAGACTATAACTTGCGTAGATTTGGAACCCCTCTTTTAATACTCTCAAAATAGAATTTGGAGTGAGGAAGGGTGCTGATCACTTCAACTAATTCCATACATACTATCAACTGCAGCTTTCGCACAGGCCTCCCAGCTCAGTATAGATCGCACCACCCGATCGACGGCCTGGTCTTCGTTATCATATGGCCGCGGCTGCATGTCATGACCTTTCCAACGGGTGTATCCCGCTTCTGAGACGAGAGCAGCCAATGCAACATTAATGCCGCATATACGCACTCCGTGGTCTACATCGAACTTTCCTGGACCACCAAGGATTATCCCATTATTGTACCCCTGTGAATTGACGTGCATATGGACGAGCATATCATTGTCAATTTCTTCTATAGTGTCGTTTACCAGATCGAGCCCAATCATCTCTGAATGGCCGAACTCCTTATTTATTCCCCTTCTATAAAGGCTGAGATTGAAGTCTTTCTCAAGCTTCTTCCAAAAAACGATGGCACTAGCTACTGTGGGTAGCAACATAGCGGGATGGCCTTCGTTCGGCTTGGGCTCAATAGCCCAATAAAGCTTCCTATCCAAACCATCCCCATATGAGCACAGATCAGCTATACTTTCCTTCAGGTTCTCATACATTTGCTTCAGTGCCGGAGTGGCTATATCGTAGCCAAAAGAGCCATTCCAGATGACTAGGGTAGGAGCTTTCTCCACATCGGGGTGCCAGGCCTTGCGAAGGGGCCCGCATGTTAAAGCCACTGTTCTCTGGCCATATTCTTGGGCCGCCGTCCGTTCGTTCGGGTCGAGAGAGGCAATTCCTCCATAGCCGAAATGAATGTGAGCACCAGGAGTGGACAGAGCAAGACACATTCCAGCCTCTAGAAGGGCGTCTGCGATCGTGTCTGCGCTATCTTCATCGAATTCGTAGTCATAGTGCATCTCAAATCCAATTTGGATATTGTTGGGCAATCTCGGAATGATCTTATCCCTAATGAGCTTAATCTTGGCAATGGTGTCGAAACGGTGGACTGCCCAAGAAGGGCGAATATTTGCAGGTAAAAAGCCACCATTGCCGGCATTGAATGTCCAGGCGCACAGGCTATGAAAGGATATCTTCTCCTCCATGTATACCTCCCTCACTGTATTCTATTTTAATTTCTGAGCATATAGTCCGTTTCGGCAACTGTCGGAAACACACCTTTACCAGCATGCTTATGGTTAATCAACTACGAATATGGAATTTAGCGCTGAGCAGCTCTTCATTACGAGATGAAGGGCCGACATATACGGTATAGGTGATTGGCTCCACTATCCAGACGCTGTGTTGCTCATCATAATAGGCCAGATCTCGCGCTGCCAGCGTGAATTCCACGCATTTGGTTTCTCCTGGGGTGAGGTGCACCTTTGAGAATCCTTTCAATTCCTTGAGCGGTCTTTCTACTTGAGAATCCGTATATCCAATATACAATTGCGCCACTTCTTCGCCACTAACATCCCCTGAATTGGTGATTTGCACTCTTACGCTCAGCGCTCCGTCGGTGCCGATCTCCTCATGATCAAGCTGTATGTTTTCGAATACATACTTAGTATAGCTAAGACCAAAGCCAAAGGGGAAGGCAGGTTCATACCCCTCTCTGTCCATGAGCCGGTAGCCGTGAAAATAGCCATATTCGATAGATCTGGCTCGTTTGTCGAAGAATGGGAGTTGGCTTTCAGATTTGGGAAACACACAAGGCAGCTTTGCACACGGACATACTTTACCAAGTAGGATATCCGCCAGGGCATTCCCGCCTTCCATGCCAGGATACCAGGCCACTAGAATTGCAGGAACTTTCTCTCGCCAAGCCTCGGTGATAATGGCGCTCCCACACACGAGGACCACTATCGTCCTCGGAATCTCAGCAGCAATACGCAGGATCAATTCCTCATCGTGAGGCTTGATTGTCAGGGTATCTCTGTCGCCTCCCTTAACGAACATATACTCGCCCTCATCCTTGTGAGTGTATCCGGTAATGATGATAGCTGTATCTGCCTTGCGCGCTATATTAACCGCCTTTGCTATGTCTTTCCCATTGCTATATATAATCTCGCAATCGGGTGGCACAGCTGTGCGGATTCCCTCAAGCAGTGTGACAACATAGGGTGGCCGGACCATGCTGCTACCTTTATCCCCGATATTCCGTGCATTAGCGAGTTTGCCGATAACCGCTATGCTATTAACATGGGCAATATTGATAGGGAGTATCGGGTGAGGACTGTCTACCACCCGCTCGTTTTTTAGCAGCACCATGGATTTTTGTGCAGCTTCCCGGGCAAGGGCCTTATGCTCTGGAGTAGGGACAGCGTTTGTTGCGTAACGTGCCGGTTCACCTACTTGCGCGAATCTGATCTTCTGTCTTAATATACGCAACACAGCCTCATCGATTACACTCTCCGATACTTCGCCTTTTCGGACCAATTTCATCAACCTTTTTCCGAAATGAATGGTGACGGGCATCTCGACATCAACGCCAGCATTGGCAGCCTTCCCATTACGAATACCAAAGACGAAATCAGATATCACAAAACCTTCAAATGCCCAATCCTTTTTCAGAATATCACGCAGCAGGTGCGTATTATGGCCACAGTGGTATCCGTTGACCATGTTATAGGCGCTCATGACAGAGGCCGCACCCTCATC
>JAAXQM010000020.1 GCA_012974295.1 Dehalococcoidales bacterium | reverse complement strand
GTCATGATCAACCCCCTTTATCCCCCAGTCTTGGGGGATTTTTAAAGCTGGGGGACACCCCCAGACCCCCGGCAGGAAGAATCCTGCATCTTTTTTTCAGCGGTCTCTAAACATTTAAATCTAGGGAGTCCTCACTTTAATTATCTTTGCCTATTGGGCGAAAAAGCGAATCATCCTTTGACGACGCCGATAGGCCGTGATCTGGCAACTTTGCGGGATATCCCGGCGCGATGAGCCACCTCCACCACATCGGCAACATCCTTATAGGCCGATGATGCCTCCTCAGCAAGTGAAGCCATGCTTCCTGCTCTGACCGTGATCCCCCTATCGGCAAGGCCCCTGGCTACATCTACACCGCGCAGGCTTCGCTTGGCTGCAGCGCGGCTCTGCAATCGCCCTGCGCCGTGGCAGGTAGAACCAAAAGTCTCAGCCATCGCACGCTGGGTGCCCACCAGAACGTAGGAATAACGGCCCATATCGCCGGGGATGAGCACTGGCTGCCCGATCTCGGCATAAATGCCCGGCACTTCCGGCTGCCCCGCAGGGAATGCCCTGGTAGCACCTTTTCTGTGAATACAAAGAGCGAGTCTCTTACCCTCCACCTCGTACTCCTCCATCTTGGCGATGTTATGGGCTACATCGTATATCATCTCCAATCCCAGGTCACGGGGGCTCTTGCCAAACACCTGGATGAAGGACTCCCTGGCCCAATGGGTAATGCACTGGCGGTTGGCCCAGGCATAGTTGGCAGCACAGGCCATGGCGGCAAAGTAGGCTTGCCCCTCCGGGGATTTCACCGGTGCACAAGCAAGCTGGCGGTCAGGGAGACTAATCCCGTACTTCGCTACTGCCGCTCCCATGGTCTTTACATAGTCATCGCAAACCTGATGGCCGAGGCCCCGCGAGCCAGTATGGATCAGGAGTAACACCTGGCCCACATTCTCAATGCCCATGACTGAAGCAATTTCGGGCTCGTAGACCTCGTCCACCACCGCCACCTCAAGGAAGTGGTTTCCCGCACCCAGTGTTCCCAGCTGGGGAACGCCGCGCTGCTTGGCTTTGGCACTCACGTGCTCCGGATCCGCACCCTTCATACCTCCCTGCTCCTCGGTAACCTCCAGGTCTCGCGCCTCCCCGTAACCCTGCTCCACCGCCCATTTGGCACCTTTACGGAGGACACTTTCCATCTGCCGCTGGTCCAGCCTCAGCTTGCCCTGGGATCCCACCCCTGAAGGGATATTGCGAAAAAGGGCATCCACCAGAGCTCCGATCCGGGGTCTAACCTCCTCCTCGGTTAGATTGGTACGCAACAGCCTCACCCCACAATTAATATCGAAGCCGACCCCTCCCGGGGAGATCACTCCGTCCGACACCCTGGTAGCAGCCACTCCACCGATTGGGAAGCCATAGCCCCAGTGTATGTCGGGCATGGCAAGAGACCGGGATACTATGCCGGGGAGAAAGGCAACATTGGCTACCTGTTCTATAGCTTCCTCCTCCTTGATATGGACCAGCATATCCTCATCGGTATAGATGAGCCCCGGCACCTTCATACCCGCCTTATAGCTAGACGGGATCTCCCACCGGTAATCGTCGATCTTAGTTAACACGCATACCCCTTTTTCGCTCTCCCCCCAATATCCATATACGCCCTAGATATCAAAGAGTACCTGAACCCTAAAACCGTCCCCCTCATCAATCTTAAGCATATGATAGGTGGCTGCCTTGAATCCCACCTTTATCTTATGACGCTCAGGGTCTATCTTCTCCCCGTAACATCTTGCCCGCAGCCTCGTCTCGTTGAGTTCGCCGATATCAAACCTCTTAAAGAGCATATTGTCCACCTCAAAGACGTATATCAGCTCATTTAGCCAAGCCACCAGCAGGTCCGACCGATCATCAGCGGTTACCTCGACCTGGCAGCAAAGAGCATCTCCTACACCCTCAAGATCGAGCATCATGCTAAAGAGGGCATAGGCAGCATTGGCAAAGGCCTCTTTCAGGTCCTTCCCGTAGGCAGCGATGCCTACATCAGCCGTATGGTCGATAACCTCGAACCTTTTTCCCATCTCCAACACCATCCTGTAACACCATCATTATACCAGAAGGGACTCTCACGATTTACCCGAAGTTCCTCCGAGCTGAAACCCCCAATTATATTGACAAGGCATACCATTTCTGGTTTGATATACTGCAGAGGTGATCAAGCTGAGATTCCCTTTCATACCCAAAGAAGAAAAGTTCTTCGACCTCCTTGAAGAAAGTGCCCGCAACGTGGTAAAGGGAGCAAACCTCCTCTCTGAACTAATGAATAAATGGGAGGACGTAGAATCAAAGATTCGACATCTCAAAGACATAGAACACCATGGGGATGAAATCACCCACCGCATCATCTCTCAACTACACGCCACCTTCGTCACCCCCATAGACAGGGAGGACATCGCACAGCTTGCCGAGTACCTGGACGACGTGCTGGATTTTATTGAGGAAGTTGCGTCTCACATGCTTATCTACGAGGTGAAGCGGCCTTCAGAAAGGGCACAGGAGCTAGCAGATATCCTGGTAAAAACTGCCTCCGAGGTTAGCGCGGCAATACCAATGCTGCGCCGCCGTAGTACGCTAAACAAGATCCCCGAGCACTGCATGGAGATAAACCGGCTGGAGAATGAGGCCGATACGGTGCAGAGGACGGCTATGGCGGAGCTCTTTAGTGACCAACTTGACCTAGCTGGTGTGATCAGGTGGATGAAATGGCGAGATATATATGACCATATGGAGAATGCTACCGACCGCTGCGAGGATATAGCTAATATCCTTGAAGGGGTCATGATAAAGCGTGCCTGAGTTTTAATTTGTTCATCCTAGTAATCGTTCTCGCCGTCGCCTTCGCCGTGATCAACGGCTTTAACGACGCCGCTAATGCCATCGCTACCCTAGTTAGCACCCGCGGTCTATCCCCCCTCCGTGCCGTAATCATGGCAGCTATCCTGAACTTTGTTGGGGCCGCCACCGGCCTCGCGGTAGCCTACACCATCGGCAAGGGAATAGTTAGTCCGGAATATATCGACTACGGCGTTATGATTGCCGCCCTGTCTGCGGTCATTATCTGGGGTGTTGTGGCGACGCGCCTCGGACTTCCGGTAAGTATAAGCCACTCCTTCGTCGCCGGGCTTGTCGGCGCCGCAATCGCCGCAGCGGGAAGCGCGTCCGTTGTGTGGAATACCTTCGCCGAGGTCGTGTCCTCGGTGGCTATAGCCCCGGCTCTGGGCTTCGCCGGGGGGCTGTCTCTGATGATTGCCATAATGTGGCTACTGCGCCGCAGGGCACCTCTCCAGGTTGAAGGCACCTTTAGCAGGCTGCATATTCTCTCTTCGGCATTCATGGCTTACAGCCATGGCAAGAACGACGGCCAGATGCCCATCGGCATTATGGCTATGGCACTGGTGATCCACACAGGCAACGAGTTTCACATCCCCTTCTGGATGATTGCCCTCTCCGCCAGCGCAATCTCCATGGGCACTATTTTTGGCGGGTGGCGCGTCATCAAAACAGTTGGAATTAAGATCACCGCCCTCAGGCCGGTCCACGGCTTTGCCGCTATGACCTCGGCAGCTACAGTTGTTGAGATCGCCTCAACCTTCGGTATCCCGGTAAGCACCACCCACTGCGTTAGCTCATCCATCATGGGTGTGGGCGCCACCAAGCGCCTCTCCGCGGTACGCTGGGGTGTGGCCGGTAATATCGTCCTGGCCTGGGTCCTAACCTTCCCCATTTGTGGCATCATCGGCTGGCTGCTGGGATCGATATTATAGCTATTAAGCTAGCCCAAGGGACAACACCCTTGCCGAGTGAATCACAAAAAGCTATGATATAAATATAAACTAGAGAGCTAAGGTCACCACAACTCCCCTTCACTAGTGGCCAGAGGATATGTAATCAAGCGGAAAGAGCAAACCAGCAAAACGGCTTTAGCCGGAGTGAAGGTCCTGGAGTATGCCCAGTTAGCTGCCGGCCCCTACTGCACCAAGCTCCTTGCCGACCTCGGAGCCGAGGTAATCAAGATCGAGCCGCCTCGAGTGGGCGACGAGGCTAGGAGGCGGGAGCCCTTCCTCAATGATATCCCCCACCCTGAGCGAAGCGGATTCTTCTTCTACCTCAATACCAATAAGCTGAGTATTACCCTGAACATCAACACCACTACCGGACGAAAAATATTCAAAGAACTGGTGAAGGAATGTGACATCCTGGTAGAGGATAACCCTCCCCGGGCCATGAAGGATCTGAGCCTGGACTACGCAAGCCTGCAGATTATTAATCCACGCTTGATTATGACCTCGATCACTCCTTTTGGCCAGTACGGCCCCTATCGAGACTACAAGGCGTATCACCTCAACACCTATCACGGCAGCGGGGTGGCGAAAATCCTGGCTTCCATCCTGCCCGAGGAAACCCCGATGCCAACAAAGGGGCCAGGGTTCCTCGGCGAGTATGACGGCGGACTAAACGCCTCGACCGCGACCATGGCCGCTCTGTACACCCGCCTATTTACCGGCAGGGGGCAGCACATCGATATTTCTAAGCAGGAGTCACTGATCGCTACCGAGAGGGTAGAGATTGACATGTTCGGAAATAACGAGAGGGGAAGTACCGTCTGGCTGCAATACATGGCGGGAGGGTTACAGCGCTGCAAGGACGGCTACGTGATGATCACTCTCGGGGGTAAGCACCACTGGGATGGCCTCATAAAGCTCCTGGGCAACCCGGATTGGGCTCAGGATGAGAAGTATGAAGAAGAAATAAATACGTATCTTCATGCCCAGGAGATAAACAAGCATATTGCGGAATGGATGATCAATCAAACCAAAGAGGAGGTCTATCACCGGGCTCAAGCCTTGAACTGCCCTGCAGGTATGGTCACCACAGTGGAGGACCTGGTCGCTTCTGAGCAGCTTAAAGCACGGGGGTTCTTTGCCGACGTGGAGCATCCTGAGCTGGGCAAGTTTAAATGCCCCACAGCATCGTATCGCTTCTCTAAGACACCCATGAGACTTGATCACCCTGCACCACTCCTCGGCGAGCATAACGAAGAGATCCTCATCAAGCGATTGGGCTACACCCCAGAAGAGTTGGCACAAATGAGAGGAGCCGGAATTATCTAATCAGGAGGATTATGTAATGTCACGCCTCCCCCTGGAGGGGATAAGGATTGCCGATTTTAGCTGGGCCTGGGCCGGTCCCTACGCTACCCTGCTCCTCGCCTTTATGGGCGCCGAGGTAATCAAAATCGAGACCAGTAAGCGCCCCGACCATACGAGGTTGCGCGCCCTATCAACCGGCCCCGGAGCTACAGATCCCGACCTATCGCCGATCTTTAACGACCTCAATCTTAATAAGATGGCCATTACCCTGGACCTCGCCCATCCCAAGGCACTAGTGCTGGTAAAAAAGATGATAAGTATAAGCGATGTGGTGATAGAGAATTTCCGCCCCGGGGTGATGGGCAGGCTGGGATTGGCATACGACGTTCTAAGGCAAATAAGGCCAGATATTGTCATGCTCTCATCATCATCGCTTGGCGCCGAGGGGGCGGAGAGCAAATATGCTGGCTATGCCCCCATCTTCGCCGCCCATGGTGGCCTTGCCTACCTCACCGGTTACCCCGAAGCCCGTCCCGTCCCCCTTATGGGTTCCAGCGACCTGAGGAGCGCAGCCACGAGTGCATTCGCTATCCTTACAGCCCTGTATCACCGCGCACAAACCGGTGAGGGACAGCATATTGACCTCTCCTCCGTGGAGACGATCTCGGTGCTCATCGGAGATGCCATTCTCGACTATATCATGAACAGCCGGGTCCCCATCCGCAAGGGAAACCGCGATGAGATTATGGCGCCACACAATTGTTATCCCTGCAAGGGCAAGGATAAATGGGTATCTATCGCCATCGCCACAGAAGATGAGTGGCAATCATTCTGCGCTGCCCTAGGAAACCCACCCTGGGCCAGGGAGGAGAAATTCTGTGACGCTTACCGCAGATGGCAGAATCAGGAGGAGCTTGATCGCCTAATCGGCGAGTGGACAAGCAATTATACGCACTATGAGGTAATGGAAATGCTACAGCAGGTAGGGGTTGCCGCCATCCCCTCCTTCGATGGCACAGAGCTATTCCAGAACCCTCATCTCAAGGAGAGGGGGTTTGCCACCGAGGTGACGCACCCCAAGATCGGGAGACGCGTCGTACTCGCCCCACCGTGGAAATTCTCAGACACGCCAGCGCGGGTTTCCCAACGTGGCCCTTTACTCGGGGAGCACAACGAATATATTTATGGCGACCTTCTGGGTATACCAGAAGCGGAGATTACACAAATGGAGGAAGAAGGGGTTTTTTACTAGAGAACCTCTTTTATCAAGATGCTCTCTTTGGCGCGATCCACAGCATACTGACAGGCCTCAAAGGCCTCCTTGCGATGGGGAGCTGCAATAGCGACAACCATGATAACATCCCCCACCTCAATCCGACCCACCCGGTGACAGATAGCCGCATTCTCAAGCTGCCAATTGGCGAGTATCTCTTCACCTATCTTTCGAAGCTGCTGCTCCGTCCCTTGCTCATCGCTCTCACACTCGGCAAAACGGACCTGCCTCCCGTCAGCGGAGCACCCGCGCAACGAGCCGATAAAGCTCACCGCGGCTCCATGACCGGAGTCCCCTCTCACTCTATCTATAACAAGGTCAGGGACGATAGGATTTCGCGTTACATCAATCACTTTTTTTTACTCTTTTTTTTCTTGGTTTAGGGAGAGGCTCCTCGGTAACGACTTCGCTCTGATTCTGTGGCACCTCATCTGTGGCCACCTCTGCCACAGGCCCATCAAACAGCTCCTCCAGCTCCTTGCCCTCTAGAGTTTCCCTGACAATCAGCGTCTTGGCTAACTGTATTAACTTTCCCTTTTTCTCGGTTAGTATCTTATTAGCCGCGCTATAGGCTTGTAGAATTAACTGATGAACCTCCTCATCGATCTCATCGGCAATCTTATCACCATAGTCTTTCTGCTCAGATATTTCGCGCCCGAGGAAGATCATTTCCTGCTTCTGCCCGAAGGAGCGCGGACCCAGCGTCTTACTCATCCCGTATTCGGTAACCATTTTGCGTGCGATCTTGGTTGCCTGTTGAATGTCACTTTCAGGCCCGGTGCTAACTTCATTAAAGATGATTTCCTCAGCACAATGCCCACCGAGCAGGGTAGCTAGCGTATCGTTGAACTGAGAGCGGGTCCACAGATAGCGATCCTCGGTTGGCAATAGGCGAGTGTAGCCACCCGTCATGCCACGAGCGATTATGGAGACCTTGTGCACCGGGTCAGCGTTAGGAAGCACCCTTGCAACCAGAGCATGGCCAGCTTCATGGTAAGCTGTGATGTCCTTCTCCTTGGGGCTGATGATCCTGCTCTTTCGCTCCGGTCCGACGCTCACCCGGTCAACCGATTCCTCAAGCTCTAGAAGGCCGATTTGCTTCTTATCGCGCCGCGCTGCCAGGATGGCTGCTTCGTTCACCAGGTTGGCAAGGTCAGCACCAGAAAATCCCGGCGTCTGTTTGGCTACAGTCTCCAGGTTGGCTGTATCATCGAAGGGCATACCCTTAGCGTGCACCTCCAGGATCGCCTTACGACCCTTGATATCGGGGCGATCTATCATCACCGATCTATCAAAGCGGCCGGGTCTAAGCAATGCCGGATCGAGGATGTCGGGACGGTTAGTCGCTGCAAGGACTATAACATTGTTGGAGGTATCAAAGCCGTCCATCTCCACCAGTATCTGATTCAGGGTCTGCTCCCGCTCATCATGGCCACCACCCATCCCCGCCCCCCGGTGACGCCCAACAGCATCTATCTCATCGATAAAGATGATGCAGGGGCTATTGCGCTTCGCTTGTTCAAAGAGGTCTCTAACCCGGGAAGCACCTACCCCGACAAACATCTCCACAAACTCGCTGCCGCTCATAGAGAAGAAGGGGACCCCAGCCTCACCAGCCACGGCACGACTAAGCAGGGTCTTCCCTGTACCCGGCGGTCCCACCAACAGTACCCCTCTGGGGATACGCGCCCCCAGCGCGGAAAACTTTTCCGGGCTCTTGAGGAACTCCACCACCTCCTGGAGCTCCATCTTCGCTTCTTCGACGCCGGCGACGTCGTCAAAGGTAACAGAGGGGTTGGTGCTGGGAAACAGGCGTGCCTTGCTTTTACCGAAGCTCATCGCCTGATTCCCCGCCCCACGCGCGCGCGTGAAGATGAACCAGATCACTCCAATAAAGAGCACCAAGGGCAGCATAGTCATGAGAATATTGCCCCAATTAAAGCCGCTCGGGGGGATAAAAACAATCTCTACTGCACTGATTTCAACGCCCCTTAGATCCAGGTATTCCTCAACCCCAGCCAAGTTCTCGAAGGGACCAGTCTCCACCTGTAATACAGCTTCGCCATCGTTCCATCCGGTAATGTAATCCCCCTGTGACTCAAATTTAGCTATCTCGCCCTGCTCATACTTGCTAATTAAATCATTTATAGTCCCCGTCTCAATCTCTTCGCCACTGGGGAAAAACATCAAGAAAAGCACCGCCAGAGCTACGAGTATGACTATATAGATACCGCCTCTTCTTATATACTTCGAACCCATTCTTTCCTTCAATCCATGCGCCCCGCTATGATCATCCAAGATGAGATTGCTGAAATAGTCTCAATCAACCCCTATATCCCCCAATCTTGAGGGCATTACTAAAGCTGCCCCAATACATCGGGATACGTCTTTTTCAGCGGTCTCCACATATCAGTATATCAGAAAGCACAATAAAATTGAACGACAAGAGGACACTGTTGCCTAGCGCTCTCAGCCGTATTATACTTGATAACGATGGGGCTCGATAACGCTTACGAGAAGGCGCAGAAAGACATGGCAGGGCTTAGCCCTCATATTGCTGCCTCTATGAGCGGGGCTAGATTCGATGAGGGAATGTTCACGGTGCCCTTCTTCCACCGCTCCTTCACCATCCACCTCCCCGAGGCGAAGGTGACCGATGTAGGAAGCGATACCGCTCCCCCCAGATTGCTTGAGATACTCTTAATGCATTATCTAGTGCATGCCGATGGAACACCCGTATCGGGTATGTGGATCACCTATCGTCATCTCCCCGGGGCTAACCTCTTTGAGCAAAGGTTTACTA
>JAAXQM010000019.1 GCA_012974295.1 Dehalococcoidales bacterium | reverse complement strand
TTTCGCCAGGCTGCCCTGGCCATCGGGGGTACGCCGATGAGCCGCAGCGGCGATGCCTCATTCAGGTTCATGGCACTGCCAAAAATCCCTATGGGATGCATACTATATCTCGGCGATGACGAGGTCCCCCCATCTATTACTATACTATTCGATGCCGCTGCCCCTCACTATCTTCCTACCGAGGACCTCTCTTATCTGGGCCTTCACCTAAGGTTGGCGTTACAGGGAGTCGCCTACGGGGGAAAGCAGCAATGGCTAGTTTCATAGTTCTTGTAATGCGAAAGACAGCATCACACCCCTAGCAGTGGTTCGCCCCACATAATGTAATGCTATATATTCCGAGTTATATGCTAAGATGAGCAAGTGACGGGAACGCTTTTTAACGGAGGTAGGTAAGTTATGTGTGATTGGTGTGAGAAATATGGCGACGGTTATGAGAGGTGGTACTTTAACCCGGCTAACTATGCGAGAAGGCTTTATAAAATCAGAAAAGAGGAGGCCGTGGCATCAGGAGCGGAGGCCAACCCCCAGGCTGCCGGTGGAATGGCCTTCGTAGGCCGCGATTTCATCGAAGCCAGGGATAGAGGGGACATTGCGGAGGTGGAGAGGATCAAACAGCAGACCGAGGGCGCTATGTGGCTTACTCACTTCGGTCAGGTGCTCACCCTGGAGGAGGCGCACAAGATTACCGACATCATGTATCCCATTTCCCTGATATCCTGTGCCTGTCGCCGCTCCATGGAGGGCCTTCCCGATGAGGAGAACTTCACCTGTATGGGCATGGGGCCCGGGATGTACAAATGGGAGCGCTGGCCCGACACCTATCGAGGCGGGGTTCACTTCCTCACCCCCGACGAGGCGAAGGAGGTTCTATCCAAGCTGAACAAGAGGGGCCTGGTACACTCTATCTATACCTTTGGCACCCCCTATCTGGGTGGTTTATGTAACTGCGACTACCCGGATTGCGCCGCCATCCGAACAGTGGTAGATCTCGAAATCAAGATCCTGTGGAAAGGTCACTACGTAGCTAAGATCGATCCTGAGCTATGCAATGGCTGCGCCTCCTGTATACACCGCTGCCAGTTCAGGGCGCTCAGCTTCAACCCCTCCAGGAATAAGGCGTATATCGACCAGTTCCAGTGTTTTGGCTGCGGGCTTTGCGCAACCGAGTGCGACCAGGAGGCGATTACTATGGTGGAGCGGGCCAGCCTTCCTGCCTTGGCAAATGTTTGGTAAGTACGAACAGAAAGGGGAAATAATGTTACCCACAATTATTGTAGACGATGAAAAATGTGAAGACCCCCTCTCCTGCCGCAGGTGCCTGATTATTTGTCCTACACATGTTCTCGGGCTTGGCACCGATGTAGGGGCACAGAAGTTCCGTGAGACAGACACCAGCCACTTCATAGTAAGGCCGGTACGCTTCGACAAATGTAGCGGCTGCATGGACTGTGTCGATGGATGCCCACAAAGTGCCATACAAGTGAGCTTTGGCGGAGGTGATGCGAGATGACTATGGGTTGGAAGTACGGCAAGCCTATAAAAGAGAAACTGATGACCCTGGAGGAGCCGGGCAAGATGCTGCCCTTCGATGCTGATCGGGGGCTGGTCGATGAGGTCATCGAGAAGTGCTCTATTGGGGCACTGGTGGAAAGCGTGAAGGATAAGAATGAAAACGCTGCTATAGAAGAGCTGGAGGCCTTCGGCAAGGAGCTGATGAAGCTTACTATCGAGCTTGCCGATAGCAAGTTTATCGATCGCACCGGTGAGATGGTGGAGAGAGTGGCCGAGCAAACGGGGATCTCCTTCCCCCACCGCTTCGAGCGTTATGTGGAGCTCGCCATTCTTGCCTCGCGACCAACCGACAGGTGGAATATTACCAAAGCGACCACTATGGAGCTGGTGCTCCAGGTATCTAGCTGCACCCTGAATAAAGTGATAGCAGAGGCCGGGCTAGCCCTTCCCTGCAAAGCAATGTGCCTTGCCAGCTTCGAGGTCGCTGCTGCCAGGACCGGCGATAAGCTAAATATGGAGATGAGCAAAACCGTAACCAAGGATGGTATATGTGAGTTCACTTTTTCGCTACGGCCCCAGGAAAAGTGATACATACGGTTTATTCCCGTCGCAGCCTCACGGCGGATGGCATGGGGCAGGGGGATTTAACGGTGTCCATTGGTCCAGAAGCTTCCGTGCCCATCGAGTAGTACTTGAGGAGTTCCTCGAGGATTGGTATGACAGAAGCGCCATGGAGTGCAACCTCTTCGAAAACATCAGCGAGGTTGACAAGTACAGTGTCACCTGCACCGTATGTGGCCACTTTAAAGAGGAGTGCTGCGCCACTGACTTCAGGGGGCAGAGTATACTCAACCTGCTCAAGGCCTGTTACCACCATGATAAGCAGGTCGGCAGTAACGACAAGTAGCATAAAAAATAATTAAGAACAGTTTCACGTTCGAAAAAGGTGATAGTCATTGACATAGGAAACCCAAAACTCTAAAATCGTTATCGGAAGAAAAAAACAAAGCTCTTGAATAGTATGGTAAATGAAGAAAAAACCCTGGCACAGGCAGCGACGCATTTCCTTGCCAGCTTACCTCCTCAAGAGAGGAAGGAATGCCAGCAAGAGCTGAATAAGTTTGTTCGCTGGTATGGCAGTGAGCGCTCCTTGAGTGAGCTGGCCGCCAGTGAAGTGACAAGTTACTCTGAGCTAATAGAGGGATCCTCCGCCAATGCTGATAAAAAGCTGGCTCCGGTGAGAGCTTTTCTGTCTTATGCAAAGAAGGAAGGTCTCACCAAGAATAACCTTGCGGTCCATCTTCGCGTTAAGAAGGACTCTCTCAAGCAAGGTCCTACCGGTAGCGAGCATGATGAGTCGAATACCCTAACACTAGAGGGTTACGAGGAGTTGACAGCGGAGCTTTCCACCCTGCAGGCGCAACGCCCTAAGATTGCCGAGGATATCCGAAAGGCTGCAGCCGATAAGGACTTCTCTGAAAACGCCCCCCTTGATGCAGCCAGGGATCATCAAGGAATGGTTGAGGGCCGCATCAGACAGCTGGAGGCGATCCTGAAATCGGCGGTGGTCACTACTAAGAAGGGGGATAGCACAAAAGTGACACTGGGCTGCACGGTTACTCTTCAAGACCTCTCATCCAATGAAGAGCTACGCTATACTCTGGTTAACATTGGCGAGGCCAACCCCTCCAGAGGCAAACTCTCCGTCGCCTCACCTACAGGCAAGGCGCTACTCAGACGCAGGCAGGGTGACACGATCGAGGTTACTGCTCCAGCGGGTATGCTACTCTATTGCATCGTGAAGATAGAGAATTGAGCCATCTTTGCTCAAATAAACCTACATTGAAGTAGCGAGCTGTTTATCCTCTGGCAGCAGGATCGATTAAGGGCGCTAAGTTCAAGGCTCACCGAACACTGTCTATCGGTATCCAATGATCTCAAGACATACGAATTTCGGAAAGTATGGGTAACACTCGGTCCCTACTTCCTGATACTTGCAGTGAGTTAGGTTGCTTCAACCATAAAAGGAGGGAATGATGAAATTTCTATCAAATGAAATGCTCGATGAAATGATGAAGCGAGCGGAGGAAGATCCGGAGCTACCGGAGAAGCTTAAAGAGCTGACTATCAGGCTTCTTATGGTGGGCACTGACTGTCCAGGAAATGAAGATAGGCAATATACGGTTATTGTTACTGATGGGAAGCTTATTAGCATAGAAATGGAGATTCAGTCCGCCCCCAGTGAACTGAGGACCGCACCATTCGATAAAACCAAGTTTGATTCACGAGTCCTTTGTCCTTATGAAACGCTTCTCGACCTGGTGCAGGAGAGGATAAGCATGGTGGCATCGCTGGGGAAGGTTAAGATTGATGGGGATTTACCTACATTAATGACCCAGATCGAGGGGTTCATTGCATTTCTGCAGTTTATGAACACACTGCCTTTGGAGTATTGATTTCAATTTCCCCGATGAGAACTTAATGGGGGTAGTGCTCAGCGAAATAGCAGTTATCCGCGTGTGCGCATACGTAGAGACTGCTGAAATAGTCTCAATCAACCCCCTATATCCCCCAATCTTGGGAGACTTTTTAAATCTAGGGGACACCCCCCAGACCCCCGGCAACAAGTGTCCTGCACCTCTTTTTCAGCAAATAACTCTAAACAAGCACTTAATAATTTCGAGTGAGCTGAACAGTAACTTGCCTGGCGGCGCATAGGAGATACAACACCAGATCCACCGAGTCATGCTAACCCAAATCTAGCTCGATACCTACCGGGCAGTGATCCGAGCCCATAACCTCGGGCAGGATAAACGCCCTTGATAATGAGCCCAGCAGGTTGGCACTTACGAAAACATAATCAATTCTCCAGCCCACGTTCCGTTCTCTCGCCCTCGTTTTTTGATCCCACCAGGTGTATTGACCGGCCTCTTTATTGTAATAACGGAATGTATCTATAAATCCATGCTCCACGAACTTGTCCATCCATGCCCTCTCTATAGGCAGAAACCCTGAAACCTTCTCATTCTCTTTGGGCCGCGCCAGATCTATCTCGTGGTGAGCGGTATTGAAATCACCACACACTACCAACCTTTTATTTTCCCTGATCATAGGGCGGATAAAATCGAGGAATGCCTCATAGAAATCCATCTTGTAATCCAGACGTTCCTTGCTCGCCTTTCCATTGGGAAAATAGACATTGAAGAGGCTGAAGTCGGCGTATTCGGTAATGATAACCCTTCCCTCGCTATCAAATCTGTTTACTCCAAATCCATATTTGATTCGTAGAGGTTCTTTTTGGGAGAAGGTGGCTACTCCGCTGTAACCCTTTTTTTCAGCCCAGTTCCAATACACCAGGTAGCCTTCGGGCTCTCTAAGGTCATTGCCGAGCTGCTCGGGATTTGCTTTGGTTTCTTCAATACAGAGGATGTGCGGGGATTCTTTGTACAACCACTCCAGAAAACCTTTCTTGTGTACCGCTCTTATACCATTTGCATTCCAGCAAAAGATTTTTATACTCATAGTCCCCTCGTAGTTCCAATATATTGAGATTGCTGAAATAATCTCAATCAACCCCCTAAGTCCCCCAATCTTGGGGTACTTCTAAAGCTGGGGGACACCACCAGACCCCCGGCAGGAAGTATCCTGCACCTCTTCTTCAGCAGTGCATATTCTATCCTGCTACCACTCTACGCAGCAGAGGTGCAAGAACGCCGGTCCTGGGAGCCGCTGTGACGCCGACGTTCAAGTAAGGGGAAAAGGCTTATCATGATACAGTAGGTACGTTATAGAGTCAACTAAATAGTGCAGCGATATGCTCGCTGTGTAATCC
>JAAXQM010000001.1 GCA_012974295.1 Dehalococcoidales bacterium | reverse complement strand
CACCATTTCCAATGACTCGTCTCAGATTGCCACTGTGGACTTAGGTTTGATCACCTTCGATGTGCCGTCCGACTGGAAAGTGACGGTGGATCCCAGTGGCTCAATACAAATTGGGCCGCACGAGAAAAGGGTGATTACGGTTACGGTAAGGATTCCGTGCTCGCCGACGCCGTCGGATGGGGAAGTCTGGTGCTGCAAACCCGATGGTGATGTGGAAATGAATACTCCCCAATACTGCGACCAGGTTGGTGGAACATACTACGCAACCGAATCAGAGGCAATCGCCGCCTGTGAAGGGGAAGCGCTTCCTTCTGAAATGTGGTGCTGCTTCGATGGCCATGTTGACCTAACCACAGAGGAAATCTGTCTGAATAATGGAGGTCAGATATTTGCCACTGAAGAGGAAGCGGCCAACGCCTGCATGGGAGATACGGATGCTTCAAACTGCGGAAACCAGGTATGCGATGAAACAGAGGATTGCGAAACCTGCCCCGATGATTGCGGGGAATGCGGCACCTGTGCCGGCGATCCCGTTTGCGGAGATGGAATCTGCGACGAACACTGCAAAGAGAACTGCCAGTCATGCTCCGAGGATTGCGGTAGCTGCGGACCTGTTTGCGGTGATGGAATCTGCGAAGAGGAAGAAGATTGCCAATCCTGCGACCGGGATTGTTTCTGCGAACCGGTTTGCGGGAATGGAGAATGTGAGTTCGGGGAAAACTGTCAGGAATGTCCCGGTGATTGTGGCCAGTGCGCCTCTTCCTGTGGGGATGGAGAATGCGCGGATGCTGAAACCTACCGATCCTGCCCCGATGACTGCCCTCAACCGGAATCTCCTCCTGAGCAGGAGGTAAGCAAAGATATTCACTGTATGACTAAAGCAGAAGCCATAGCAATGGGGTACGAATTCATGTGGGGAACCCCCATCTCCTGTGGCTATGATGACGAGGAAGATGAAGATACCTTCCTTTTCGTTGACCCTGGCTATGACCCCATCCCCGGTAAAGATATTGTCATTTCACTGTATACACCCAATAAGCTACCTGATAAGGTTGCTGAAAAACCTTGTTTAATAACAACTGATCCTGATTGCGATACAATTCTGAGCGATGGAGACAACAGTGGCAAGAGTGGGGATAAACCCTGTACAGGACCGGCTGATCCAAGTATTGATGCTTCCAACTGTGATGATAACTGTCCTAATATTTACAATCCCCTCCAAAAAGATAGTGAATCGAAGATGGTGAAAAAATGCATCGGATTACAGTGTTTTGATATGCTCATGTACGATGGTGATGGCATTGGTGATGCTTGCGACAACTGTATCTATGTTAAAAACAAGGATCAGAAAGATTCGGATTTCGATAGTGTGGGTGATGCCTGTGACAATTGCCCGAACACCTATAATCCGGTTTATAAGACAATCCCCAAGAAAGACTTGGCTGGAAATACTATCGGTGTGATCAGGTTACAAAAGGATACTGATGGTGACGGGGTTGGCGATGCCTGCGATAACTGCCCAAACATTTATGGTAAAGCGCAGGAAAAGGATTACGATAATGACAAAGTAATCTGTAAAGACAATTGTCCCAAAACTGCAAATGCCGATCAGAAGGATACTGACAAAGACGGGATTGGAGATGCCTGCGACAATTGCCCCAAAATCTCAAACAAAGACCAGAAGGATTATGATAGCGATAAGACTGGTGATGCCTGCGATTGCAGCGATGGCGTATGGGGGCCAAATGAAACAGGTATCGATTGTGGAGGTTCCTGTACTCAGTGTGGTTTTAAAGCAATCAAGGGCAGGCTTCTTTACGAGGATGCGTCTCCTATGGGCTTTACATCAACCGGTTTTCTTCCGTCCCGGCTGACCTCGTTTACCATGTTTGTCTATACGGGCAATTCGAATAACTATACCAAAGTTGGCGAGTTCTCCGGACTAACTGACAGTACAGGATACTTCAATATTGTGCTCCCTGATACCGGACTTACAGGGGCAGCCATAGTTATGGGAGAATCCGAAAATGACTATGACGTAAATTATGCGGTGGAAGTGGCCAGGGATTACGATGGGTGCAATGAATATGTATGGTGGTATTCTTCGATCCGGCAATTTCCGAAAACAGGAGATTTCAACATGGGAGATCTGAGAGTAGGTATGAACAAAGACCTCGATTTCGTCAGCAACTGGTGGGAAACCACAGATGGCTTCTGTTCTTGGGATGGGAAGGAAGGAGGATCACTGAACGGTGGGGCGGAATACTTCAATATCGCAGATGCTATTTTGACGGCTCGACAGTATGCGGATGGAAGGAGAGACGATAGCGATAATATTGGAAGGGTGTCGGTTCAGTATCCGGATAATGATGGTGATCAATATAATCCTTACTGGCAGGAAATTAGTCTTAATTCTAATAGTGAGAAGAACTCCGGGTATGCTGATGGCACCATCTGCCATGAATTTGGCCATCATCTCCAGAGAACCATCAGCACCGGTGATACTTACTTTGGTACCGATGGTATGTCGCATGATTTTTGCACCTACGGTAAAGATGAAGAATTTGCCTGGAGCGAAGGATTTGCGGAGTACTTCGGTTCTGTAGTGCCACATTTTTACAGTTCACTATCCGGCCCAAATATAGACTGGAGCAGAATAGAGTCTCCTGCCTCATCGGCATCCGGATTTACTCCCTGTTCAAAATTTGGATGGGAAGGCGAAGCAACGGTCGCTGGTATTCTGTGGGACCTCGTAGATGATCCCGATTCATCTTTCACCTCTTCAATCAGTGAATCCTTTGATACCATCAGCGGGGAAGATACCCTGATCTTTGAGATATTCGATAGTGAACTTGATAATTGGGGAGTATGGACATCCGCAGATGCCCCTGATATATGTGAATTTGTAGAACAGGGGTGGAACTGTAGAAAGAGCGGCACGGCCAAAAGCGCCATTGAACCACTACTCAGCCATTTCAGTGTCAATTGTGATAAGGGATGCGATTAATTAGAATCCGTGAATGGAGATGAAATAATGAAGAGAAGTTACATATTAATTGCGGGCGTGATTGGTGCTGTCATTATCATTGTTGTAGTTGCGATGGTTCTTGTTTCAACTGATGGTGAATATCTGGAAGAGATGCAATTGAATCCCACTGATAACTATATTGAGGAACTGGAAAACATCATCCTTAACGACTCGGACCCGTATGTCCGGGAACGTGGAATCTTCACTTTAACAGATATTGCACTCCGAGAAGGTGATACAGATCAGATTGTTGATTTCCTCAAAGAGATAGCTTACGACGACGAAGATGAAAATGTCAGGACTGCAGCATATGCTAATGTGGATCTGATCAGAAAGGTTCATCCATTACCTCAAAGGGGCTCGCTGCAATTATCCATAGCGGGGGAAATTGAAAAGGGAAGCACTATATCTCTAATGGCAAATATAACATCCAGTATTGATGTAAACGACGCTATTGTGGGAATTGAGAAGCTCCACAAGGACATCGAGTGTCTATCGTCCCCAATCACCAACGTGAAGCTGCAAGCCAATGAATCCAAGATATTTGAATGTGAGCTGAAGCTAAATGAAACCGGAACATATGTACTTCCGGTCACTCTAATGCTGAGTTTTGATAGGGTAGATAGCGAAACGATCCAGCAGGAAATCCACTTAACCGTAACCGAAACAGACGGGGAATACTACGTGATACTTCCGTAGGTTATCTCTTGCCTTAATTAGCTGTGCCTTGAGAGCCATATCCCCTAGATTCCTAAGCTCATTAAAGTCCATAGCAGTATAACTCTTTTGTATAGACACCAATTGGGCTTCTAATTCCTGTTTCCGTCTCAGAGTCAGCATCGATAGACTCAAGGAAAAGGTATTAACTGATGATAATTTAACTGAATTGGTGAGGCTGGTTAATGAGGAAATAAGCGTACTGGCTTGTCGGAGACACGATGGGCTGAAGGCAATAGAGAAGGAGATTGAATCGGTAAATCGGAAACTGCTGAAATACTACCTCGCTTATGAGAATGGAACAATAACCGACGAAGATGCTGCGCCCAGGATTAGAGAATTACGAGCAGAGCAGAGTAGGTTCCAGAGGGCTAGGGATGAGGTTATTAGTGAACCGGAGGATATGCAGTCGAATAAGCTGAACGCTGAAATGGTGCTGAACTATGTACAAGACCTGAAGGCTCTATTATCGAATGGGACTTTCATGGAACAAAAAACTTTTCTCAGATCATTTATCAAGAGGTTAGATTATGAGCCAGGGAGTGTGACAATTCACTATACCGTACCCTTACCAGATAACAAACACGCAAATGCCAAAGTGGAAGTTCTACCTTTTGAACAGAGTGGTGGCCCTTTTGTTATAGTCACACGGCATTGACAGGTTGAGAACCAAAGAGTATTATCCTTTCACCTGACAAAGGAGGTATAGCAATGACAAATGTCACCGCTAACGGGATTCAGATTGAGTACGATACGTTTGGAGACCCGTCATCACAGCCACTGCTCCTGATCATGGGGCTGGGCGAGCAAATGATTGGTTGGGACGAAGAGCTATGCAAACAGCTTGCTAGCCGGGACCTCTATGTTATCCGGTTCGATAACCGAGACACCGGCCTCTCATCCAAGATAGATGAGGCAGGGGTACCTAATGTGGTGGAAGTTTTCGCTGCCCTCATGAAGGGCGAAAAGGCCAACATTCCGTATACGCTAGATGACATGGCTGATGATGCAATCGGGCTCCTTGACGCTTTGAATATCGAAAAGTCACACCTCTTAGGAGTATCACTGGGCGGAATGATCGGCCAGATCATGGCAATACGCTATCCATCTCGAGTATGGAGCCTGATCTCGATGGCATCTATTACGGGAAACCCAGAGATTCCAATGGGGAAGCCTGAGCTTTTCGTAGAGCTTGTAAATCCGCCACCTACTGATCGTGAAGCGTATATTGAAAACAGGGTAGACTTGGTTCGGACACTTGCAGGCTCTAAGTACCCTATAGACGAGCAGCGGACACGCCAACACTTCGAGCGATCATATGATCGTGGCTACTACCCACCGGGCACCGCACGTCATGGAGTTGCCGGGGCTGTAAATACGGATCGTACACAAGCCCTCAAGTCTGTTACTGCTCCCACGCTTGTAATCCACGGCTCTGAAGACCCTCTCTTCCCGGTGGAGCAGGGAAAAGCCACAGTCGATGCTGTGCCAGGAGCTGAACTATTGATCATCGAGGGTATGGGTCATTGGTTCCCCTCGGCCGTTTGGCCGCTTTTAGTGGACGCCATTGACAAACATATTCGCAATACAATGAGTGCAGTGGGTCAATTAAGATAGAGAAACATAAGCAAACTGAGACTGCATATCACAAGATGAGCAGGCTTACTATTTGAGCAGGACTCAAGAGGTGCTGTATAAAATTGTTAATTAGATATATAGGGAATAATAGGTGACAAACCGAGAACGTACAACTATTCGGGTGGCTGCGATACAGATAGAGTCAAAGAATGGATGTTTGGAGGCTAATCTCCAACATGCTATACACTTAATCAACCTGGCTGCTCAGAAAGAAGCCAAGCTTATATTACTTCCGGAGTTCATGCCAACTGGATATATATGGAATGCGAGTGTCTGGGACAGCGCAGAACCAAAAGAGGGGCCTACTGTGAACTGGCTCAGAGAGAACTCAAAAAGGTTGGGTGTCTGGTTGGGAACCAGCTTCCTCGAAGCGGAAGAAGAAGATTTCTTCAATACATTCGTTTTGACGACACCTGATGGCAAGGAAGCTGGTCGGGTAAGGAAACAAACGCCAGCCGGTTTTGAAGCCTACTTTTTCAGAGGAGGCACAGGCCCACATGTCATAGAAACCGAATTGGGTAAGATAGGTGTTGGCATTTGCTATGAAAACATGCTGTCTTATATTCCGAATATGATGTACAAGCATTCTGTGGACCTCCTGCTTATGCCTCTCTCAGCTCCAACTCCATCAAGTAACTTCTTTTTTCGTCGGAAGCAAGTGGAACATTACCACAAAGAGATAAGGGAAGTGCCCCTTCGCGCTGCGTGCACGCTCGGTATTCCTGTGATTATGGCCAATAAAAGTGGTAGGTGGCAGAGTCCAACTCCGACCTTACGATTTTGGAAACAAGATTCAAGCTTTCCCGGACTATCAGCTATAGTCGATTCGGATGGTACCATAAAGGCGCAATTACGGGATGAGGAGGCAGTCATAGTTGATGATGTCACACTTGACCTTTCTAGGAAAAGTGAAGAGCCACCGAAATGCTATGGCCGATGGGCTTGGGAAGGGCATTGGACAAGAAACTTGATACAAATCACAGGAGCTTTGGGAAGGCTTAACTACACATTCAACTCGGGGCGAAAGAAGAGAGCGCGAGAAATTTCATCTGCTCATGACAGGATTGAGAAGTAAGGGGAGACTAGCTAGAAATCGGCTGCGCAGGACACGAGAGGTACTGGAGAGGATAAAAGCATGAACGATGAGCAAAAGATTTATAGAGACCTGCAGAAACATTTGGATGAGTTACCGATCGGGTATCCACCGACAGAATCGGGTGTTGAAATCAGGATACTAAAACACCTTTTCACTCCAGAAGAGGCAAAACTGGCAACACAATTATCTGTACTACCAGAACCACTCAGTGATATTTATGAACGTGTTAAAGAAACTGGAATTTCTATAGATGGTCTGGAACAAGCCCTGGAACGCATGGCTCTTAAAGGCTCTCTATGGCGACAGGTAAAAGATGGAGTGACGCACTATAGCAATGCAATGCTAGTAATTGGGATGTTCGAGTTCCACTTAGAGCGGCTTACTGAAGATTTCTTGAACGATTTGGACCAATATTTCGAAGAAGCGTTTGGAGAGGAATTATATAGGACAAAGATTCCCCAATTGCGCACTATCCCGGTAGGGAAGAGTATCACGTATGAACATAGCGTTAGTACATATGACGATATAAAACAGATAATCGAGAATTGTGAAGGTCAAATCGCGGTCGCTAATTGCATCTGCAGACAGGCTAAGGATATTCAAGGAGAGAGCTGTAGTCACACTGAGCTTAGAGAGACATGTTTTATACTTCAAGATGCTGCTGAGCATTACCTCCATTTGGGAATTGCCCGCTCTATTACCAAGGAAGAAGCTCTGGACATATTACAGCAAGCACAAGAAGCTGGATTAGTATTGCAGCCGGAGAACACGCAGCGGCCAATGGCTATTTGCTGCTGCTGCGGCGACTGTTGCGGAATATTGGGGACAGTCAAGAAATACCCACGCCCAGTAGAACTATTTGCATCCAATTACTACTCGGAGGTTGATTCCGATCTGTGTACAGGTTGTGAAACCTGTGCTGATATATGTCAGTTGGAGGCCATAACGATGGTGGATAGCATCGCCACTGTTAATCTTGACCGTTGCATTGGCTGTGGCAATTGTGTTGCTAATTGCCTGGATGATGCTATCCAGTTACGGAAGAAAGAGGAGGAGCTAATACCTCCACCTAATACAATAAGCTTGTACGGGAATATACTAGTTAAGAAATTGGCATAACAAGCTTACTGGTCATCTTGTGATTGGTATCCGAGCAGATTATGGGGGCTACCCGATAATGGGTGGCTCTTCTATTTTCCATATCTGATTGATACATAATTATGGTTGTGCGAACCACAGAAGCAATCGATCCAACTTTAGAAAAATTACCTGGACCGATTCTTGGGAGGCAGTTCAACTATGTCTTGTATAGAGTGCACTCTTTGCAAGAGTGGTGGATGGGAATAGTTAAGAAAAACATACAGAGGATGTGGTGTCATATTGGAGAGGTTTGTAGTATAGAGTTTCTTTAGAGCATCGATTAGACTACGTGGGTTATCTATTGTCTCCGCTGCGAAGCGATCTGCTACATACTCATTCCTTCGTGAAATCATATTGATTGCTATTGACAAAACTATATCTATGGGCACATAAAGCAGGCTGAAGAAGATCAGTCCAGCATATACTGACGCCTGGTCCATATAAAACGCCTCATATAAGCCCGAACTATGCATGAACAAAGATAGTAAATAGAATACCACTCCTGTATGTAGAATATTGATTACAGTCCCTTGAGTAATGTGTCTTTTTTTATAGTGGCCGACTTCATGTGCAAGTACTGCTACCATTTCCGGAACAGAATGTTGTGCTATCAATGTATCATATAGAGCAATGCGTTTGTTACGGCCAAACCCGGTGAAGTAGGCATTTGATTTACTAGACCGCCTAGAACCGTCGATAACGAAAACATTTTTAATAGGGAAATCTACCGAATGAGTATACCTTAGGATGGCCTCCTTGAGCTCCCCCGACCTCATAGATGTGAATTTGTTGAAAAGCGGCATAATCCAGGTCGGGGCTACGTACTGCATAGCCAAAGAAAACATGACCACTGCGGCCCAGCAATAAATCCAGGCATAAGTACCGGCATACTGAAATAAGGCCAGAATAGATGCCAGAAGCAGGCCTCCTAACATTAGTGAAAGGCCCAGTCCTTTGACCAGATCCAAGAAGAACGTACGTGGAGTGGTCCTATTGAAACCGAAACGCTCCTCAACTACGAAGGTGCCATAAATGCTGAACGGCAGAGTAAGGAGACCATAGGCCGAGATTACTATACCAATGTACAAGAGCCCACTAACTAGCGGCGTGAAGTTCCATTCTCTGACAACTTGGTCGAGCCAATTAAAGCCTCCAGAGAACCAGAAAGCCAACAGGAGAAGTAATACAAAGCTACTCCTTACTAAGCCAAGACGCGTGGTCACCTTGATGTATTCCTGTGATTTGCGGTAGTCTTCTGCCTTATATAATCCTTTTAAAGCTGGAGGCAATTCAGCCTTCAATGCTTTCAGATTCAGCAGATTTCCAATAAGCGATAGAGCGAACTCTAAGATGATAGCAACAAATATTATTATCGCGAATATGTTCATGATAAGTCGCTCCAAGTGCTCTTCGAGGATGTCGGTCAACCTCTAGAATAGGATGTTTGTTTTTTAAAAGCAAGAGTTTGTCTATATATTGCATGTTCCGACGAAATAGCAATATTAACCCCATGTAGATATAATATCCTGACTCCCTAACTTCTGATTGTGGTACAATTGCTTGGGCCACACCCGCGAGCACTTAATTACAATATCTACGCTATCTTCTAG
>JAAXQM010000152.1 GCA_012974295.1 Dehalococcoidales bacterium | reverse complement strand
CTTTTAGCCTGTTAAATGATAATGAGATCGCTGAAAAAGAGGTGCAGGATACTTCCTGCCGGGGGTATGGGGATACTACCCCCCAGCTTAACAAAAAGTCCCCCAAGATTGGGGGATTAGGGGGTTGATTATTGCTATTTCAGTAGTCCCGATAATGTTCAGTAAGGATGCTGAGGTATTCATATGATTGCCCGGCTAATTGCGCGATTGATACTTACATAGACAGCGAAGCTGGGATTAATTAAAATATGGTGGTGCACTCCACAGAGACATCTGAGCGATCCCTCCTCCGCGACCGTAACCTGCACATCATTTTTGGTATCACATTGATGGTGGTTATGGGGGTGGCTAGCATAGCACCCGCATTACCCGCGATGGTACGGGATCTGGGGATATCAAAACTTGATGTCGCATGGCTTATTACGGCTTTCAGTCTGCCTGGAATGTTACTTGCCCCTTTTGTAGGAGTATTGGCTGACAGGTTTGGTCGAAAACGGATTCTTGTACCATCTATATTCCTTTTCGCTATTGCCGGTACGGCATGTGCGTTTACTCGGGATTTCAATATCCTAATAATTTGCCGTATTTTTCAGGGAATAGGTGCTGCTGCAATGGGCTCTATAAATGTCACCCTTATAGGTGACCTGTACTTGGGTAGGCGCCGGGTTGAAGCCATGGGACTTAATGCCAGTGCCCTTAGCATTGGAGCGGCTGCCTATCCCCTAATCGGTGGGGCACTGGCGGCTCTTGCATGGTACTATCCATTTTATCTATCGCTAATTGCCATACCTGTTGGTATCATCGTGCTCACAAAGCTGAACAACCCCGAGCCAGATAGCCGTGAGGATTTTAAAAGCTATCTGGTGGGTGCTTGGGGATACCTCAAGAACATGAAAGTAGCGGCGCTGTTCGCCGCCGGGGTGATAACATTCATTATCGTATTCGGGGCATACCTCACATATTTCGCAATTTACATGGATGATGCATTTAGCGCATCGGGATTTACTATTGGTGTTTTCATGTCCGTAAGCGCGCTGGCTACCGCTGTTGTGGCATCTCAGCTGAGAAGGATTACAAGGAGGTTCTCGGAGGCGATGCTCATCAAGGCTTCCTTTGCCATATTTGGCCTATCCCTGATATTGATTCCATTTATGCCCAGCCTATGGTTACTTCTCATACCCGTGCTCCTCTTGGGAATCGCACAAGGTATAAATCTGCCCAGTATACTCAGTATGGCGGCTGGCCTAGCTCCCACAGAGTATCGTGCCGCTTTCATGTCTATTAATTCCTCTATGATACGGCTGGGGCAGACGGTGGGGCCACCGATCGTCGGTTTATTTTACGTATATGGAGGGCCGACCGTCGCTTTCACTGTCACTGCCGGCGTGGCCTTCATGGCGGCAGCTGTGGGGCTGCTTGCCGGTAGATTCGGCAATATTATATTTGGACGAAAAAAGGCATGCCCTAGAATATAGGGCATGCCTTGCATTGATAGCTGTATGGATTCTATAATCCCATGTCGCGGGCTATAATCATTCGTTGGATCTGGGAGGTCCCTCCACCAATGGTAAACAGTTTTGACATCCGCCAATGGCGTTCAACATCGGACTCGGGAAGGAAAGAGTAGCCGCCGAACGTTTGCATCGAGGCGGTGGTGATAGCATAGAAAACCTCACCGGCCAGGAGTTTTGCCATGGACACCTCTTTCCGGCAGGGAATCTTTTGCGTGATCATCCACGCCGATCGATAGACCAGAAGGCGCACGGCGTCCAGCTGTGCCTGTAGATCGGCCAGCATGTGCGATATACCCTGGTTCTTGCCTATAGGTTTGCCGAATTGAACACGCGTTTTCGCATATTCGACTGCATCATCCAGGCAGCTTTGTGCCTCTCCAACATTGGGTGCGGCACCAGCCAGCCTCTCCAATTCAAGGTGTCCGATAAGGACCTTCCAACCACCGTTAAGTTCGCCGACAAGGTTTTCCTTGGGGATCTTGGCGTCGCCGCAGAAGACGGAGCATGTACCTATGGCACGTCTAACGATTAAGGGCAACCTTTTACACTCAATCCCTGGTGCATCATTGGGGACAAGCAGTACACTAATACCGTCGCGGGCGTGCTTTGCATCCTTATCTGTTCTCACAGCCATCATGATTATGTTGCCCGGAAGATGAGCTGCCGTGGAGAACTGTTTCTGTCCATTAAGCAGCCAGTGATCTCCTTTATCCTCTGCCATACAGGCTATGGAGGAAGCATCCGAGCCGGCCTCAGGCTCCGTTATAGCTATAGAGAACCGCTGCTCTCCCTTAATAAATGGTGGCAAATAGCGTTCTTTCTGCTCTTTAGTGCCATGTTCTACGATATTCATCGCGCAGAACATGGGTACACTGAATACGGAGGCCATCTCGTAGCTATATTTGGCAAGGCACTCCATAAATATGGCATACATAATAGCGTCGCTGCCCATGCCACCGTACTCCTCGGGTATCAGTAGGCCGAGGAAACCCTGCTTTACACCGGCGTCCCACAATTCCTGCGGAAAGTGCTTTTCCTGGTCACACATACGTGTATATTCTCGACCGGATTCCTTCTCGGTAAAGTCCTGCAGCATGTTCCGCCACATTTCCTGTTCTTGGGTGAAGCTAAAATCCACGTATCCTCCTTATTAGTACAGTTTGTCTAGAAATAGATTATTTGGTTAAAATAGGTATTTATAAATGGAAAAAGAAAGAGCGTATGCCTATTTCCCCTTCCAGACGGGTTTTCTTTTCTCAGCAAAGGCTCTCGGGCCTTCTATAGCATCCTCGCTGGTGTAGACCTTCTCGTAGATAATCTTGGCGGCATCCAGTCCTGCCTGCCGGCCAACATCCATGGCTTTATACATGGCCTCCTTCGCCGCCCTCACAGAGAGCGGGGCATTTTCGGCGAGGACGGTGGCCAATTGTATCGCCGTTGGCATAAGCTGCTCCAGGGGAACGACCCTATTGATCCAGCCGACATCGTAGAGCCGCTGTGCTGGCATCAGGTCTCCCATGAGGAGTACCTCAAAGGCCGTTGGCAGCGGCATCTGCCACAGCACTGGTACGGCCCATGGTGTTCCCCTTCCCACTTTTACCTCGCCAACGCCAAAACGGGCATGGTCGGCGGCAACCCTCAGGTCGCACATCATGGTGAACTGGAAGCCGGCGGCGGTGGCTACCCCGTTGATAGCACCGACAATCGGCTTGGTAACATTGTGACCGAATGGGGTGCCCACGGTGCCGGTCAGCACCCCGGGCTTAAGCCTAACGACGTCAAAGGAGGGATCCTTGGCAACGCGCTCTGCCTGGTCCTTGAGATCCATCCCGACGCAGAAAGAGCGGTCGCCGGCAGCGGTCCAGATGGCAACGAAGGCATCATCGTCCTCGTTGAACCGTTCCCACGCTTCGTCCAGACGATCGTATAGGTCAAGGGTGAGGGCGTTCATCCGCTCCGGACGGTTGATAGTTACAGTTACTATATGATCCTTCTTCTCATAGAGAAGGACATCCGGTCCTTCAAGAGGCATATAACTCCTCTCTATAAAGTGTTATGTGATAGTAGTGAGCACGTCTTCGTCTACCTCTATCTCCATCTTGGACAGGCCATTGCCCATGGCCTTACCGGTCTGGTCGATGCGAAGTGTCTTGGTGGCTCCGCCCCCCAGTGCCTGGTACATCATGATCTCCAGCGAATTTAGATTGTCCATCGGGTAGATGATTACGTCTCCCTTAACCCAGTCCTTGAAGTGTGCCTTGATCCGGTCAGGCGTGACTTCCTTTTTAATAATCTCGTAGACTTTGTCATTCCTGGCCATCAGTCCTATATTGGAGATGTCGCCCTTATCGCCGGAGCGGTAATAGCAGATATCCATCAATTTAACCTTTTTCTTTGCCATCACTTAACCTCCTTTATCTCCAACTTCAGAGGCACGGCCTCTCTGGGTATCAAGGTGGGATACAAAGCGAATACGGGCCTGATAGCAGGCGGATTTGTGAAACCAGCGCCCACGCCGAGCGAGCCCCAGCACAGATGACCACACTCGGTACGGCATGCCCGTGCTTCCTCCTTGGTGTCGCACTTAAAGGCCACCCTGATCCCTATCTCGGGAGGATCGTAATCCGCTGGGGGCGCACCGACAGTAGGACCGCACAGAGAATCCCAGCCAATAATAGACCACAGCATCTCCCTGGGTTTTAGGCCGAGGTGATCAAGCCTTCTCAGGACGAATTCATGTGCCTTTTCTGCCTGTTTAAAGACCTTGGGGCCGCAGACTATCGTGATCTCCTCGGATATGAAGCCGTCGTTATAGGCGAGGCAGAGCTTGAGATTTTCCGGCCGTGGTTTCCCGCGTGACTTATCAGCAAACTTCGTCACCTTCACCGCGTCTTTATCAATCTGCTCAAGCTTTATCTGGGTGAGATCGCAGATACCATCGGGCATGATATAGTTTTCCGGATCGTGTACCTCATATACAAGGTGTTCCTTAAGCGTTTGTACCCTGATAGCGCCGCCCGAGGTATCGGTCTTGCTTACAATACAATCGCCGTTTTCATACATCTCGGCGATGGGGAAGCCGGGATTGCCTTTGGGATAGTCAATCTGCTCCCAAATGTTGGAGCATGTACCGGCGCTCCAGCTGCTGCATTCGAGGAGGTGGCCGACGCAGACCCCGGCACCTATCCGGTCCCAGTACTCGTCTGTAAATTGCCAGCCGAGGGGGTACATGAAATTACCGATGTACAGGGAATTGTCTGACAGCCGTCCGCCGATTACCAGGTCAGCGCCCTGGCTATAGGCATCGATAATCTCATCGGCACCCGTATATACATAGGCGGCTAGCAGTCTATCTCGTACATTCTTCAGGTCATCCACACCGGTATCGAGGTTTACAAACTTCCATCCCTCTTTCTGCAGATCATCCAGTCGGCTAAGAGGAATTGTGTCGCCGGTGATTACCCCGATCTTTATACCACCCAGATTCAACTCCTGCGCAAGCTTGAGAACCTGGTTGGCACACTCAGGAGGGTTGGCCCCACCGCCGTTGCTGCACATCTTGAAGTGCTTATCCTTCTCTTTCCAGATAGGCAGCAGGCTTTTCATTAGGGGGATAACCTCGGGGATATAGCCCCTTGTTTGGTCCTTCGCATACTGGTGCTGCAGGATAGCCATAGTAAGCTCCGCCAGGTGGTCAAAGGAAATATAATCGATATCCCCGTTCTGCGCTACGTCCAGAGCGCCGTCTTTAAAATCCGGCCATCCCGAAGAACCGGCTCCTACTCGAACCTTCTTCATAGTTCACCTCCTATTAGTTTTACCTGATTACCTATGGTCTACCTAGTATGGCGATTCCGCTAACGAAACGCCCAGGGTGTCCGCCCTGATTATGAGCTAAACCTAACTCGAAATTGGCTATCTGTCGTGAGGGCTCTTTTACTCTTCCCTGTAGTTGTCTAACGCACTCTTCGATCTCGCGCGCGCCGCTGGCGCCGATGGGGTGTCCGAAAGACTTGAGGCCGCCGCTGACGTTCACCGGCATCTCGCCGTCGTGGTAGTAGGCACGCTTCTCGGTGAACTCCTCGCGGTACTTGCCTGGCTCGCAAAGGAACATGGATTCGGTGGCAATAAGCTCGGCGATGGAGAAACAGTCGTGAAGCTCCACCAGGCTCAATTCCTTGCGCGGGTCCTTTATACCGGCCTCCTCGTAGGCCGCCTTGGCTCCTTCCTGGGTCTCTCTCCAGTAGGTGAAGTCATAGCGCTCATCCTCTTTGAGAAAGCCCGGGCCGGTGGCTATGGAGAATGCCTTGATGTTTACGTAATCATCTCGATAGGCCTTGGCCTCTGAAGATGGAACCAGCACTGCGGCCGATGCGCCGTCGGTGACGCCGCAGCAGTCGTACAGGCCGAGAGGCCAGCAGATCATCGGTGCGTTTACGGCTTCCTCAACAGTAATCTCTCGCTTGAGGTGTGCCTTTGGGTTTCGCTTGCCGTAATAGTGGCTTTTAACCGAGATCTCCGCAAGCATCCGCTTCCCCTCTTCCTGGGAAAAGCCGTACTTAGAGAAGTATGCGGTGGCCGCCAGGGCATACCTTCCCGGAGGTGTGCCAAGGGCACCGTAAATCGGCTCCCACTTGCCGGGATACGCTTCGCCTAGGCCGCCGTATCCGGTGTCCTTCAGCTTCTCTACACCGATGGCAAGCACCAGGTCGTAGCACCTGGAGGCTATGCCCAGCGCGGCACCCCTCACTGCCTCCTGCCCGCCGCAGCACAGGTTATCTACGCGGGTGAAAGGGATATACTGTGTCTGCAGCGCCGCGCTTGCGATGTGTGCGCCCGGAGGTCCCATGGGAACCTGCTGCGAGCCGCGCCCGGTGCCGACCCATCCCGCCTGGATATCTTTGATTTCTACGCCGGCATCTTCAAGCGCCTCGTCCACGGCCTCTTTAATAAGGTCCTCAACATCAGCATCCCAGCGCTCGGCGAACTTGGTACAGCCCGTACCTATAATGGCGACTTTATCTTTAATGCTCTCTCTCATGTTTTTACTCCTTTAGTCCCCTCTCACCGGCCGGCACTTCCAGAAGTAGTTGTGTATGCCCAGAGCGTCGTGGATTCTGCGGAAGGTCACTTCCATCTCCATGCCAACCTTAATGTTATCCGGGTCGCGATCCGTCATCTGGCTGAAGAATCGGCCTCCGCCGTCAAAGGTGACTACAGCCAGTACATTCGGGGGATCGATAGCACGCGATCTAACGTCCATGCTGTATGTAACAAGCTTGCCTTTTGCATCGGCCATCGGCACCTGCTCGAAGAACTTCTCATCAGCCTGGCAGTAGATGCAGAAGTTAGGATGCGGAAGCATGATATGGCCGCACTCGGTGCACTTCACGCCGTAGAAACGGAAGTAGAAGTTGCGGTAGCGCCATATCTCAGCCAGGGCCATCCTGCGCTCCATGAACAGGTCGTGCTCCCACTCCATCAGGTCGCGGAAGTGCATGTATTTGCCGTACGTAGGTAATGCGACCTTGGATTTTAGATAGCCCTTGATGCCCCTGCGGTCGGCCATCTTGCTGATTTTATCGGTTACTTTGAATACGAAGGCATCGGCACCGTCGCCCCATGTAGCAGCCAGGATTTTATCCCCGGCCTTGGCGTTCTCCAGCGCCGCGACAAGCGCCATAGGCACCAGCGCGCAGCCTGTATGGCCTATGTTGTCGAACATGAGGTCCTGCACCTGTGCCTTGGGGTCGAACTTGAACCTCTTTACAATATCCCCCTGCATGCGTTTATCGGGGGAATAAATCACTGCCTTAGCGATGTCCGCGACCGTTACATTTGCTTTATCGATCGCATCCTCTATCGCCTTGGTCATATAAGGAACGTAACCTTCCTCACGGCAGAAACGCTCCTCCCACCAGCGGATTATCTTGTCGTTCTCCAGACGCCAGTAATCCACGAACGGCAGGGTGATGAAGCTACTGCTCTCGATTTCGACAACTACATCGTCGTTACCGATAAGGAATGCGGCGGCGCCATCGCCGAAGAGTGATTCGTATTCGGTGTCCGGGGGCGCGAGCCTGGTGTCGGCGGCGACCACGAGGGCCGTCCTTGCCGATCCGGATTTGACGGCATCCATAGCCATCGTAAGCGCGATTGTCGCCGACCTCATGGAATCGGTTATATCGACAGTACGGATTTCCTCCCGCAGGTCGCAGGCAGCAGCCATTATGCTGGCTGACTGTTTCTCTTTGTAGGGCGCCGTTGTAGTGGCAAAATAAAGGGCGTCGACTTTGCTCTTGTCGAAGCCCTTTAGGCAATCCCTTGCGGCTTCCACCCCTAATGTTAAACTGTCTTCATCTGCGCTGGCTACCGCCTTCTCTCCCTTTCCCTTGCCTCCCCAGACCTGAACCAGGATCTCTCGGCTCAATCGGTAAAGCGGTATGTACGCACCATACGATATGATTCCTGCCATCCATTTCCTCCTTTGGTAACACCCATATCGTAACATACTTTGTGAAATAAATCATTATTGCGGGGCAGCGCTTTTATAGTAAGAAACGACTTTTTTCAGGGCATTTGCTCCCCTCTCGAAGCTGGGGAAGTTGGGGATACCCTTTGCTACAAGTTTCTTTCTTGCATCAATGGCCTCGCTCTCCGCAAGAGTGCAGGTAATTATAGCGAGAAAGGGCTTTGGTGATCTTTCTTTATACAGGGCTAGTTTCTCTACCAGGTCATCGAAAAATCCGGAGATATGCCACGAGATGCGAGTCAGGAAGACCAGGGGCAGATCCAGAACGACCGTATCGATCATTTCATCATTACTGAGGATATCGAGACATCGTATAATGCGGTCCAGGTGGGGGAGATTGGAGCTAATATCGAGGGGATTATGGTAGCTTGAGCCAATAGTATTGAAGAACGAGGCAAATTCTTTGTAAGACCGTTCGGTGAGCAGCGGAACCTCAAATCCTGCCTTAACAAAGGCATCGGTGATAACAACGGATTGCCCACCGGTCATAGCGGCTAGACCTACTCTGTTCCCGGTGGTCGGCTTGACATAAAGCAATGCTTCTATCGTATCTATCATGTCATCCATGCTGTCTACCTTGATAGCTCCGCATTGCTTAATGAGGGCATCCCAAAGTAGCGGTGGTCCGGCTAAAGAGGCGGTGTGTGATGCTGTGGCTCTTGTACCCTCATCAGTCACTCCACCCTTCCAGATAAGAACCGGTTTACACTGGGCTACCTCTCTCAGGGAGGAAAAGAATTGTCTCCCGTTCTTGACACCTTCGATATACATACCAATTATACTGGTATCCTCGTCCTCACCGAGATAATCGAGGTAATCTGTGGCGTCTAGAACTGCGGCATTTCCATAGCTAACTGATTTGGAGATGTTGATTCCATTGATCTCTCCCACCAGGGTGAAGAAGGTGGCATGGGTGCCACTCTGAGAGATGAAACCAACATTGCCGCCATCGTTACAGAGCTGATCGATGCTGTGCCGGAGACATATTTTGGGATTATAAATGCCAACGCAGTTAGGCCCAATGAGGCTAAGGTTGGATTCGCGGGCCATCTCGGTAATAGTTCTTTGCAGAGCGATCCCTTCTTCGCTATTAGATTCTGCGAATCCTGAGGTGAACAGCATTGCCCCGCCAACCTGCTTATCGATGCACTGCTGCACTATCTGTGGGGTTATGGCGCGAGGAACGGCAACGAT
>JAAXQM010000146.1 GCA_012974295.1 Dehalococcoidales bacterium | reverse complement strand
ATATAACAGGGTGAAGGCGAGGATACAGACCATAAGGGTTAGCAGCATGGAGCCTGTTAACCCACCTTCGAAGATTATCGGGCCAGGGTGCTGAGTTCGCCATAGAATAATGGCCAGGGCAACGATGGGCACGTCCAGGAAACCGATAATTCCAATGACAGCAGCATATCTGGCCCCTCTGGATTCCTCCGTGGCATACGTACTTACAAGCAGATAAGCAAGGTAGATGAACCATAGAATAAGGGTAGTGGTAAGGCGTGGATCCCACGCCCACCATGTCCCCCACGCTGTCTTGCTCCAGATAGTTCCTGTTATAAGGACCAGTGAAGTAAAGAGAAAGCCAATTTCCGCTGAGGTGCGAGCCAATCTATCCCATTTCATATCCCTACGACGCAGGTAGAGAAGGCTGCATACAAAGACAACCGCAAAGGCAATAAAGGAGTTCCAGGCCAGGGGAACGTGGAAATAGAATATCCTCTGAACTACACCCATTGTCTCCTCGGTTGGTACATATATGAAGACGAGCAACTGCGCCGCCAGCATGGTCACGAAGGTGAGCCCGAGAAGGCTACTCATGCTAAGAGCATTTCGTTTCAAGCTTTGCATTCGCTGTTAAATCCTCATTCCTCTATTACAAATTCAAATACCAGCGGCGAGACTGCAAGGAAGATAACGTCGAAAGCGGCCATCACTCCCAGCCAGGATGCTATAGCACCCCATGACTCGCCTGATAGCACCAGCCCGGTGGATTTTATGGCTGCTATTATCACCGGTGTTGCTATGGGAAGGAAGAGAAGGGGCATCATCACATCTCGTGCTCTGGTGTTAACTGCCATCGCCGAGAACAGTGTTCCGACAGCAGCAAAGCCAATGGTGGCAAGCGGTACGATGACTAACAGTTGAGGCGGGAAACCATGCTGGTTGAAGAGGACGATGAAGACGGGTAATATGATTGCCTCAACCACTAACATAAAGATCAGGATACTCAGCATCTTTCCCAGGTAGAGAAGGTTTCTATCTACCGGACATAACATTAGCCCCTGCAGACAACCTTTATCCTTCTCCAAGACAAATGAGCGGCTCAGGCCTAGTACCCCGGCAAAGGTAAATGCAATCCAAAGGATACCTGCAGCAATGGAACTTGTATTCTCGCCTGGCTCCAATGCGAAGCTGACCACTATTATCACAAGCAGTGCGAAGGCGACCAGTGAGGTTGCAATCTCCTTTGTACGTATCTCGGACTTGATGTCCTTCCATACTATGGTCAGAATTTTATCAGCGCTACCTTTCAATCCTTCACTCCGGTACATTGGTAGTAAACGTCTCGAAGGTTGCTGATGTCCATTTGTTTCGATCCCTCATAAGCAATCTTGCCATCGGCCATTATCGCTATGCGGCTGCTCAGGGCTGCCCCTTGTTCCAGGCTATGACTGGTCATAAGTACGGCTCGTTGCTTATTAACTGTGGAGTTTAGGATATTGGCAAACATAGCGCTCGCATGTTGATCCAGCCCCGTACCTGGCTCGTCCAGAAGCAGAACTGGCGGGTCGTGAATCAGTGCACGGGCGATGGCTAGCCTCTGTTGCATTCCCCGAGACAGGGTGCGTACGGGATCGTGTATACGTGACTCAAGTCCTACCTGCGCTACCAGTTGGCTTATCCTATCTCTCAGATTGGACACGTCGTACATTTTACCATAGAATCTCAGGTTCTCGTAGGCGCTTAAGTCATCGTACAGCAGCGTCTGGTGGGTGACTACCCCTATTCGACGCCTGATCATAATCGCATCTTGCTTCAAATTGAATCCGGCGACCGATACATCTCCTGCGGATGGCTTAACCAGGGTGGCTAATACCTTGAGTAGAGTTGTTTTCCCGGCTCCGTTGGGGCCGAAGATAGCGAGAATATCACCCCATTTGACGTTCAGATCTATGCCCCTCAGGGCGTGATGTTCACCATAGCTTTTAATGAGCCGTTTGACCTCAATAGCATACCCGTCGGCTTGTATATCAACACCGTTCATTACTGGCTAAGTTCTCCCGTTATGCATCGACTCGATTTGGCGAGCCTTACTCACGTCCAAACCGATAGCCTGAGTCCTATAATATGAACTACTACTGGAGCTACGATGGATTTCCGGCCAAGCTAACGGCTATCGGATGGTAGCAGATTGCAGAGTTGAATGTCCAGCATAGTATGGCGTATTAGTTAAGAATGCTGAAATAGTCTTGATCAACCCCCTATATCCCCCAATCTTGGGGGAGTTTTAAGGCTGGGGGACACCCCCAGACCCCCGGCAGGAAGTATCCTGCACCTCTTTTTCAGCGGTCTCTATCAGAATGGTTATACTTCTACTCCAGAGGTTTTAGGTTTTACCCGCCTCGGTGTCCAAAGTACAATAAGGCCGCCGAACATGAGGAATCCCCCGCCAATCCATATCCATTTGATAGCTGGCCTGACCATTATCTTAAATTGGGCGGTGTTATCATCACTCCACCCCGCCAGTATTACGTATAAATCTTCGCGCAGAGTAGAATGTATGGCTACCTCGGTCACCGGTTGCTCGAAGCTATGGTGGAATATCTT
>JAAXQM010000281.1 GCA_012974295.1 Dehalococcoidales bacterium | reverse complement strand
GCCCTAAACTATGGTTATTATTCTTATAGCTATTATATTGGTCAAATTAGGAGATATTAACATAAGTATTTATTTTTGTCAAGCCCTCGTGTACGGCGTGTTGATGTTCTATGATTTTGTCACCCGTTAACTGTTCTGAGAAAATGTTTTACTGACTCAGGAATAACGTACAGTAACACGGACGGCTTCGCGTTCCGGATGTACCCGTTTGAGGAGAGTCAATGCTTCGTCGAAGTTGTCCAGGGATAGCACCTCACCCAGTAACACATCGGTTGGTATGCGGCCTTCATTGAGGAGGTTGACAGCGGTTTTCATCGACTTTTCAGTAGAACCGGTACCGCTTTTGACGGTGAGCGCATTTAAGACGATTTTGTCAGTAATGATTTCAGAAGGAGCCTCGTTCTTGAGTCCAGCGAGGAGCACTGTCCCCGCGAAGGAAACCATTTCAAATGCCTGCTTCACGGCTAATGTGGACATCGAAGTTATATCCATGACAACATTAGCCCCAATGCCGCTAGTAATCTCCTTCACACGGCTCACGACATCCTCGCTTTCGACATTGATCGTATAATCTGCTCCCACCTCGAGCGCGGTTTTCAGTCGAACACTGTCGGCCGAAGTTCCGGTAGAGATAATGGTAGAGGCACCGGCGATCTTTGCTGCGACAACGCACATCAGCCCGACATGACCTGGCCCCTGTACCACGACGGTATCTCCCTCCTTCACACCTGCTACCTCCACCCAGTTAACTGCATTGGCGAGGGGCTCAAATATTGTCAGATGTTCTGCCGGTAATTCTTCGGTAAGTTTCATAAGATTGGTGCCGGGTACGACGCACATATATTCACCGTAGCCACCCCATAGTCCGCTTCCCACATCCAGACCCATTGTATAGCCGTATATCACCAGTCTCCCTTCATGAAACCCGGTTCGAAGTACCAGATCAACAGCTACCCGGTCACCAACCGATACTGCGAAATCTGCATCATTGGCCAGTTCCTCTACACGACCGACCATTTCATGACCTGCCACGACCGGGGAAACCTCCCCGGGCACATGTTTATGTCCATCCAGCTGCTCTGCGTCACTGCTACACAGACCTACGGCTTCAATCTTTATAACAGCACCACCGGGCGGTGCTATGGGTTTATCGAAGGTACGAATTTCATATGTGCCGTCACCGTTAAAAACCACTGCTCTGCATGTTGTAGTCATGGTCTGTCCTCCCTAACACGTATCATTCTTGTGATACCTATACTTGTCTCTTGAGCTTTATTCTGCTTTATAAACCCGGCACAGAAGCCCTCTGAAGTAGTTGTTCCCCACGTAATCGCATACCTCGGGGTCATTTGGAAGGATCGAGTCGATATTTGATTCCCACACACCGAACAAACTCGGCTCTGCCTCCGGCTTCTCGGGATACCACCAGTAGCCGTCGGCATGAACTACGTTGGGCTGCATATCCTCTAATAATTGCGCCTTTTGTGTCACTCTCCCCAAGGGAGTCTCTATGTAAACGGAGTCGCCCTCTGCAATACCCAGATCAGCAGCCGTTTGCGGATTGATTTGCAGCAACGGATGGGGATACTTCTTGCGCAGCTTGGCGATCTGTCTATGAGATGAATGATGAAATTGTCGAACCCTTGCCCCGCTTATTAGAATTAGGGGATAATCTTTGGCCAATTCTGGAGTGGCAACAGGGCTCCATGGGGGCTCCTGGTATCCTTCAAGAGGATCATACCCCAGCCGCGTCAGGATGCTGGGAACCAGCTCCACCTTACCTGAGAAAGTTCCGAACCCTTTTTCTTCGTACCTCTTGTATTTTGAAGGAGGGGCGTAGCCCGGCATTTGAGCAAATTCTTTAAGGGTAACGCCAGCAGGTGCAAGAATCCTGTCAAGCCATCCCTCCAATGTATCAGGCCAGAATTCTGACTGCCCCAGACGTTTGCCAAGGTCACACCATAGCTGGTAGTCGTCCTTTCGTTCGTATTCAGGATCAATTGCCGCCTCGCGCCCGTACCATTGATCTCCTAAAACACCCCACATATGAGTTAGGTGAACTCTTTCCAGAGCGTCTGTTGCGGGTAAAACATAGTCTGCCAGTGCCCCCGTAGGAGTAAGGAAGTGATCCATAGAGACATGCAGTTCAAGATTGTCACTCTTAAAGGCCTGATATGCGTGCCTGCTGTTGCCTATGGAGCACAGGGTATTGGTTCCCTGATCAAACACTGCCTTGATTGGATAGGGCTTTCCTTTCAGGATGGCTTCCCATACATCGTAAGGACCGGGAAAAATAAAGTACTGCTGTGCTCCCCATCCCTTGGGGTAAACCTTCTTCATACCCTCCTTGTACAGTGCAAGGCCTTTTACAGAAGTGAGAGGCCAACGGTCTGCGCTCACATTGTCCCGTGTTCTCAAGGGATGATTGATCTGGTAGTCCCAGTTGAGCTCATCGAGCAAAGCGGTGTAATCGGGGTAGTCGCTAAACCGGCAGCCCCCTTCCTTATCCAGGTTCCCAGTTATGGCGCGCAGCCAGCACTTGCCAAGAACGGAACTCAGCCCTGCCCCATTACCCAGGTGGCAATTGGCAACGCCCCAGGTAATGACCCCAGCGGGAGCGTTGGCGAAGACCCTGGCCGCTTCAGTGATCTGCTCAGCCGGAACCCCTGTGATTTGGGCGGCATTTTCCGGCGGATACCGCTGGACTAAAGCCTTCAACTCGTCGAAGCCCAAACACCATTTCTCCACAAACTCTTTATCGTAGATACCTTCATTTATGATCACGTTCAACATGCCCAATGCCAGGGCTCCATCAGTCCCTGGTCGTAGTTGGAGCCAGATATCTGCCTCTTTTGCACATTCCGTCGGTCTGGGGTCAACTACTATCAGCTTCAACCCCATTTTCTTTGATATGCTGTACCCCATCCATATCCTGGGCTCCGACTGGTGCATATTGGCCCCCCAAATAATAGCCGCCCCTGTTTTCTTGGGGTCCAAGAACGTTGTCCAGCCAGCGGTTGTATCATAACCATACATGGCACATTCGATAGGAAACTCGGCCTCACCACAATTTTTACCCAGGTGAAAAAAGTTCGGCGTACCCCATTGGTTGCACCACTTCCAGGCTGCGGCATCGCCGGGTCCGTGAGGGGAGCCCCCCAGGACTAACACCGCTTCCGGGCCATACTGGTCGCGGATTGTATCCAGCTTGGCAGCGATTTCGTCCATAGCCTGTTCCCAGCTAATTTGCTCCCACTTCGCCTCACCCCTAGAGCCCGTTCTTTTAAGCGGGTAGTTGAGACGCTGCTTGTGGTAATGGTAGTCAATGGCGTTCACTCCCCGCTCGCACAGCCAGCCCATCATAGTTTCCTGGTCCGGCTCAACCTTTTTTATTTTACCGTCGGATATATGTGCTTTAACAAAACATGCTGTACCACAAACAGGACAGGTTCCTTTATTGACAATCTTATTCTTATCAACCACCTGGATACTCCTTTCTGTAGGAAAGATTTCCTACTCCCCAATTCTGATCACCTAGAATGATATCGCTAATCTTTTTAATGTTCAAGCAGGCTAATGATATTATTATCCATGGATAACCACGTTGAAATGGCGGAGATCACATTGGATATTTGCCGTATTTATGCGCCGCTTCAACCATCCATTTCAGTCTGGTGGCATCTACATATGGATGTGAGTGGCTTGCCGACAAGATATAACCTCCACCTTTGGCAGCATCTTTTATAGCCTTTTTAACAGCATCCTCTATTTCCTGTTGGGTGCCCTTTACCAGTAGATAGGAAACATCCAGGTTGCCGATGAGAACAAGTTTGTGTCCTACCTGTTCCCTTACTTTTCCCAGGTCCATACCAGCAGTAGGCTCCATGGTTATTATGCCGTCAAAGCCCCACTCGACAAATTTATCCAGTAGCTGATAGATGTTTCCACAAGAGTGCCAGATAAGTTTCTTGTTCTGCGCGTGTACACGTTCGGCAACTCGTCTATAGCTATCCCCATACAGTTTCTCAACAAGTTCCGGGCGCATAAGTGGCCCCGTTTTCTGCCCTAAATCATCACCCGCGAACACCACTTCTAGGCCAGGTTTCATGGCAGCATCTAAGTGCCTGATGAATAGATCGGTTTGAAAATCAATAACCTTTCTCACAAACTCCGGCTTTTGATAGATAAACTTTGTGAAGTTAACGAACCCAATTGGCTGCCAGCTGTTTTCAAATATCCCCGGTGCGGCGTAGCAAAAAGGGAAAATTCTATCGCCATGTTGTTCCGTCAGCTCTTGGTAAAACCTGGTGGCATTTTTCACTGACGTTTCAAATAGTGGGGTATTTTCCTCAACCCAGTCATGCCACTGTTCCTCAGTCGTGAGAAGCCCACGACTGTAGTTGACCATCAAGTTGCCGTTATCATCAGCGTCCAGTTCCCAGACACGTCCATATATGTCATGAAAGGCCACTCCCAGTGTAGATTCAGGCTCCTTACAGAGTTTCATTAACTGGTAAATCACCCAATTCGCATCAAAGCCCAGTTTGATTGCACCTTCCAGTGAACCTGAGAAATTACCATCGTAAATCTTGCTCCACAACCAGTTCGTGTTCATCAAGTACCTGATGATATGCTTCAATAGCGGTTTTTTCAACATGCCCACAAAATCGATGGGCTTTTTTCCATTGATTTGATTCACGGTGGTTGGATCCATGATAAGACCCATGACAGGCACGCGGTCCGGCTCTTCATGGTTCATGGTGGTAAGTATGCGCTCTTTGAAATCCATTACAATGTGATCCACTTCCTTATAATATCGGTGCCTGTAACGGCGTCGGGTGCAAACGCATCCGCATCCACATCTTTGGCAAACCCTGCAGTGAGGCAAGCACCTCCTATAATGACTTTAATCTTGTCTCTAAGGCCCTGGTTGATCAGTTCTTCGATAACCTTACCTATCTCTCCGGCCGTAACTGTAAGCAGACAGGACATCCCCAGCACCAGAGGGCTATGCTCTTTGACGGCACCGATAAACTTCTCTTTAGCCACATCGACACCAAGGTCTATAACCTCGAAGCCCGCGCTCCTGGCGAAGTTAATGAAAATGTTCTTGCCAAGATCATGCAAGTCACCAGCTACAGTACCAACCGCAATGGTACCCAATTGTTGCGATGTTCCGACTGCCAACAGCGGTGATAGCAACTCCATTGCCGCTTTGGCTATTTCTCCTGAGTAAACCAACTCGGTCAAGAACCAATCCCCATCTTGAAACCTTTTTCCCACTACCTGCAACGCCTCAGAAATGGCGTCAATGGCTTCCTGAACGGATACCGTGCCATCACTTCTAATTATCGAATTGACATTCTCTATCGTGGCATCCATGTCCAGGTCGAGTAGTGAGCTTTTCATCTTTTCAAGGATGTCGTTTGCCATTATCAACCCCCTGCTGTTATTAGCTTAGAATTGTATATGTAAAATACGTCGGATTCAATTATATATTAGCATCTCTTTATGAACAGCATAGGCTCTAGGATAATCGATAAATGAAACTATATCCTATCCAATAGAAATCGCCTTCATAAAAATACGATTGAAATCATGGATTGTGGTCAGTTCGATATACTCCACTCGCCGGGCAATCTTTTGTGCGTCGAGCCGCTTACTGCTTGAGAGAAGGGCCATCTTGGCTCCCATGCCAGCGGCGTTCCCCACCTGTAGAAAGCGATCCAGGGGCAACGGCGGTAACATACCAATTGTAATTGCGCTCGCAATATCTATGTATGTGCCAAAAGCACCGGCGATAACTACCTTTTCGATATCCTGTTCGTCGCGGCCCTCTGACTCCAGTAGCGCTTGAATACCGGTGCGTATGGCACCCTTGGCCAACTGTAATTCCCTTATATCACTCTGAGTAAGAGTAATCGCTGGTTGCCCATCTCGCTCCTGCTTGCTAACAATCACGAACTCGCGTTGCCCATCGCTTGTGCTAACTCGCTGGTGATTGCCCATCCTCCCCCTGGTGTTGAGAACTCCTGCCAGGTAGAGCTGGGCCATTGCATCCAGAATACCCGATCCGCAAAGGCCAGTAGGGGGGGATCCAGCGATGGTCTGATATTCCACCCTATCATCTGTCAGCCGTAATCTTTCAATAGCGCCAGGTGATGCTCTCATGCCATACTTGATGTGGCCCCCTTCGAATGCGGGGCCGGAAGCACAGGAAACGCATGTAATATGATTATTGTTTACCAGTGAGACCTCTGTGTTGGTACCGATATCTATTGCCAGTATCACCCCATCAGTCTGCCAGACCCCGGTAGACAGCAACATGGCCACATGGTCAGCACCAACAAAGCCGGCTATATTGGGCAGTAAGTGCAAATAAGCACCCGCAGCGATACGGAGCCCCAGATCACGGGCTTTAATGTCCATGGCATCACTAACCGCTGGCAGGAAAGGGGATGTCGCCAGTTGCGCAACCGGCAAGCGAAGTAATAAGTGATGTATGGCTGTATTACCTACAGCCACCACCTCTAGGATTTCCTCTGGTGCAGCTTCGATGGGAGTACAGAGATCAAGGATCAACTTGTTCAGTGCATCGATAAGTAACCTTTGTAGTCGTACTGCAGCGGAGGGCGATTTCATGGCATACGTTAGACGCGTGATAATGTCCTCACCGTATGCAATTTGAGGATTCATAATGCCCTGGGCAGCAAGTGTTTTACCGTTATCCAGATCTAGAAGGTAACCAGCTATCTTAGTAGTGCCGATATCAAACGCGAGCCCCAGGTGCTGTCCCGATGGAGGGCTAATAGCTATGACTTCGTCGCCACGCACTGAAGCCTGTATATTCCAATCACTGGATCGGATTTGAAGTGAAAGGGTGCGCAGGGCTTCAATATCTATAGTAGAGCATTTAATTCGGTGTTGATCATAGAGTATCCCTAGAATCCGCTCGGCATCAGCCCGCAGGTCTGATAGGGACGGAGATGGCAGCTCGACTTCATAGGAATGAACCGGCGGATCCAGGTCAACAGTGATATCCAGACCCTCAACCTGTGTCCGTTGCAGTGCTGTTAAAGATTCAGGCGGAACATATACTTTACAGTCACCAAGCGGGTAGGTCTGGCAGGCGAGGCGATAGCCATCTTTGATCTCTTGCGGTAATAGGGTGCTTTTTTCATTTTCGGTTGGTGGCGAGACTAGCCCGGTTAGCACCTGTAACTTACAGCGGTGGCATGTCCCAAGGCCACCGCAGAGGCTGACCAGATCTATTTCAAGATCTTGTGCCACTTGCAGCAGCGATCGATCACTAGGGCACTCTCCGCATCGGTCTAAAGGATCGAAATGAATTTTGTACAATTTCACTTCTTAGCGAGTTCGTAGGTTTTACCCGTTCGGATCATGGCCTTAAGATTCTCCGCTTTGATGACAGCGGGGAGCTCACAGCCAGAGCTCAATATAAATCCGCCATCTCCACCAACTTCATCAATTAGCTTTTTACAGTAAGCCTCCACCTCTTCCGGCTTCCCGATGGACAGCAGCGCGGGGTGTACATCACCACAGAGACAGGCGTGATTGCGAAGTACCTCTTTGGCAGCGAAGATATCCGTAGTGCCATCGAGCGCTAGAACCACGGAGCCCCGCGGCAGTTGCTTGAAGTAGTGGATGTTTTTCCCCCAGTCTGTATCCAGGTGGAACCAGGTAACGATACCCTCGGACCACATAGCATCTACTATCTCCTTTGTATATGGCCACCAGAAGCGCTCGAATATTTTAGGGGGATAGAAGAAGCCTCCGGCGCGTTCCTCAACAACCAGCGTAATCTTGTTATCGAAGATTTTTGAACCATTGATAGTGGTCTCGATGAACTCGCTCGTTATTTTCTTTAATGCCTTCTCTGCAATGTCGGGAGTGTAGTATAAGTCTTCGGTAAATTTGACCATAGAACGGCCGAGTGAGAGCCTGAAAAAAGGGTGGCACGTAAAAAGTGTGGGAGGATACATGGTAACCACCCCGCGTTTCGCCCATTCCTCCATGCCCCTGAAGAAAATAGGGAGCAACTCGTTCATTATTTTGGTAAGCTCCGCTGGCGTGATATCTAAAATGCGGAACAGGAAGTCCTCGGTCATAAACTTCTCCCAGCCTATCTCTGCTATGATGTCGTAGTCCTCAGGCTTCAGTACTTCCTCTTCACACGCCTGGTAAGCGTAGTCGTCGGGCAGGTCCATACCGGGATAAGCCAGCCTGAGCCCGAGGGCCAGTGTCATTATTGTTTTACTCATCATTATCGACTTGCCAGTGAGGCTGCCGAGGTCCAGGTCCCACCCTCCAACATCCTCGAATACCTTCAATATGGCAGCGAGTGCTTTATCTTCGTTTCTGTAAAACTCTGCATTAGTGATGCCTGTTATTCGAGCAAAGGGTGCTGCCGTTGCCAGGATAGCGATCGGGACGCGATCTGGCTTCTCTAGCTGGATGGCAGCCGAGACTCTTTCCAGGGAGTTCATAGTTTCACCCTTCATCGCTGATCTCCTTTCATTACCTCAATGCAATAGGCTACTCCTTCCGTTGCATCTGTGGTTTGAAAGTCAGCCCCCACATACTCTTTGACGGCCGGAGTAGTGACACCTCCACCGACCATTAGCTTAAACTGCTCTCTAAGGCCTGCCTCCTGTAACATAATCGCGGTCTGTTTCATACTATCGAAGGCAGTGGTTATCAGCGCTGAGAATCCGACGAAATCTGGCGTTGTCTCCTTCACTTTGTCAATCACTATATTCGGAGACACATCAACCCCTAGGTTATATACCTCGAAGCCCTGGGCCTTGAGCATGATAGCAACGATGTCCTTACCCAGGTCGTGGATGTCGCCCTTCAATGTGGCGAGTACAACCTTGCCTAGTGGCTTGGAGGGGTTGGTCTTGGCCAGGTATGGTTCGAGGATGGCCATCGCACCCTTAAAAATCTCACCGGACAGCATTAGCTCGGCGAGGAAGTACTCGCCCGTCTGAAAACGCTCGCCCACTATGGTCATGCCCCGTCGGCACTCCGCGAGGATCTGGACCGGGCTCTCGCCTCTCTCGGCTCTACTCTTCACGGCCTCAATGACTTCTTCCTTCCTGAAGTCGACGAGAGCTGCAGTTAGTTCTTCTGCCATCTTGAACCTCCTTATAGGCGCGATTATACGATGTTAATATAGGCATGGTCAATCCGTCTAGATTGACCATGCCTAAGCGTTAATAATTATGTTGCTTGGTATGAATAATATCTTAATAGAGACTGCTGAAGGAGAGGTGCAGGATAC
>JAAXQM010000078.1 GCA_012974295.1 Dehalococcoidales bacterium | reverse complement strand
GGGTAACCATTGCTAGATTGGAAGTTGCAAGCGCAACCCTTCCAGAGACTGCCGAAAAAGAGGTGCAGGATACTTCATGCCGGGGGTCTGGGGTGTGTTCCCCCAGCTATAAAAAGTCCCCCAAGATTGGGGGATATAGGGGGTTGATCAAGACTATTCCAGCATTCTCTTCTAGATTGCCCGATCGAGTCAGGCAATGACAGGTACGGTACGAGGCGGGCAAGCTTATCTTTCGATCAACGTGTTAAGGTTCCCAGTGCCCGTTGACCAATTTTTTATCTGCATGGTATTATAGCTAATTACCCCCGTGTAAGGATAGCAAGTATTTGACGAGGTTTAAGTTTTATGCAAATGTTCCAAAAGGGCATTAAACGAAGTAGAGAGAGCTGGTTCAAGAAGGTGGTGCATCTCTTCGATCGTACCACTGTGGAGGAGGCGTTGTGGGACGAGCTTGAGGAGCTGCTTATTACTGCCGATGTGGGAGTGAGCACTACGACCAAGCTTGTTGCGCGGGTGAGGGAGAGGGCAAGCAAAGAGGGGCTCAAGGATGGACACCAGATATACTCCGTATTGAAGGAGGAGATGGTGGCCATGCTGAAGCTAGATGTTACAGGGGATGAAACTCCGGGCCCGGACCTTGCTTCAGCCGGTCCGCATGTGATCCTGGTGGTTGGGGTTAACGGTACAGGAAAGACCCTTTCGATTGCGAAGCTTGCCTACCGTTATAAGCAGCAAAGGAAAAGTGTGATACTTGCGGCTGCCGATACCTTCAGGGCGGCGGCCATCGACCAGCTCAAAATCTTGGGGAAACGTGTAGGGGCCGAGGTCATATGCCATCAACCCGGGGCTGACCCTGGCGCGGTGGTTTTCGATAGCTTAGAGGCAGCAAGGTCTCGCCATACGGATGTGGTGATCATCGACACGGCGGGGCGAATCCATACGAAGTTCAATTTGATGGAGGAGCTTAAGAAGATTAAGCGGGTGGTCTCAAGAAACGATCCCCGGGCGCCCCATGAAGTGCTACTTGTTATGGATGCCACTACGGGTCAGAATGGCCTGACGCAGGCCAGATATTTCACAGAGGCAGTGAATGTAACAGGGGTGTTCCTATCCAAGCTCGATGGTACTGCCAAAGGAGGGATTGTACTTGCGATCTGTGATGAACTGAAGATACCCATTCTGTTTATCGGCACAGGCGAGACTGTAGATGATTTCGCTCCCTTCGATGCCAGAACCTTTATCGAGGCGCTATCCTCTTGATCGATACATTTATCTGGTTTATCACGGTTGAGCTTTTAAGCCTCATCTTTCTGCCTGCCACTTTCCTCCTCTTTAAAAGCCTTCCCGATAGGGGATATGCCTTCGGAAAAGTGCTTTCCATCCTGATCATCTCTTTCCTCCTCTGGGTTGCCGCCTATGCCCACATCCTGCCCAACACCCAATGGGCCATCATCCTTATCATTGCCCTTCTTGCTGCGGGTTCCCTTTTCATTTTCATACGCCGCCGTCAGCAACTAATGAGCTTTATTTCCGAGAACCGCAGGGTGATCATTGCCACCGAAGCTATCTTCCTCCTTGCTTTTATCCTCATGGTCGTCGTGCGCGCCTATGATCCGGCGATAGATTGGGGCGAGAAGCCCATGGACTTCGCCTTCCTCAATGGCATTCTCAGGAGCGAATATTTCCCGCCCCTGGATCCCTGGCTCAGCGGGCATTCCATAAGCTATTATTACTTTGGTTATCTGATGATGGCCACCCTTACCAAGCTCACCGGAATATCATCAGCTGTTACCTTTAATCTCTCCATTGCCCTAGTCTTTGCCCTTACTGCCATCGGAGTATTCAGCATTGTCTATAACCTGATAAAGCTGAGAAGGGGGGGGAATCGAGCGGCGATAGGCTTTGGTCTGGTGGCGGTGGGATTCTTGTTGATCCTGGGTAACCTGGAAGGGGTATTGGAGATTCTTCACGCCCATGGATTTGGCTCGCAAGAATTTTGGGAGTGGGTGGGTATTGCCGGGCTAGAGGGGCCAGAGGGACTGGGTAATCCCCCTTACTATAGCGCACATTGGTATCCTACAGACCACTTGTGGTGGTGGCGCGCTACTCGTATTATTAATATCCTTGTACCTGGCGAACCATGGGGTCTGGATTATACCATAACGGAGTTCCCTTCTTTCAGCTTCCTCTTTGCCGATCTCCATCCTCATCTCATGGCGCTACCTTTTGTGTTACTCAATGTAGTTTTTTGCCTTGAGATCATGAATTCCCGGGATGCCCTTGGCCTGGCCTGGCTGAAAAGGAATTGGCCGAAGTTCTTAGTTTTCGCCATCTGCCTGGGAGCACTGGGATTTATCAATACATGGGATTTCCCGACCTATATCTTTCTATTCGCCCTCGTGGCGCTGATAGGGGCGTACCTGGCGCGGGGTAAGATAGACATGCCACTGATTAAGGATGTAGGTATATTTTGCGTCGCGCTTATAGCCTGTTCTCTGATAATCTACCTGCCTTTCTATTTAGCGATCCAGAGTGTGGTTAAAGGGTTTGGCCTCGTTGATAATATAGACACCCGGCCCTTTCACTTCATCCTATTC
>JAAXQM010000161.1 GCA_012974295.1 Dehalococcoidales bacterium | reverse complement strand
CCATGGTCTCATATCCTTGCTCAAGATGTGTAATAAAACTATGAGCGCCGACAGCTTTGGCTGCCCAGACAATGTCGTCACGTCCGGCTTGGGGGTGGCTAAAACGAATATTATCTTCAATATTCCCTGAAAAGAGGATGGGATCTTGGGGGACAATTCCGATCTGGCTTCTCAAGGACTGCTGGGTAACATATCGGACATCGTGCCCGTCAATGTCTACTTCGCCATTGTCCACATCGTAGAAACGTGCAATAAGATTTGCGATGCTGCTCTTGCCGGCGCCTGTCTGCCCTACTATGGCAACCGTCTCTCCAGGATTGATAATAAAGTCAATATCATGGAGCACTTCTACGCCTTGTTTATAACTGAAACTAACGTGACCAAGCCTGATCTCTCCCTTCACGACTGGCAGATCGATCGCCCCATCCACATCCCTGATCTCCGGTTCCAGATCAATCAATTCAAAGATACGAGCCCCGGCGGTCATAGCCCTCTGGAGTTCGGTGTAATCCAAGATCAACTCCATTATAGGCTGAAAAAATCGTTGTATGTAAAGAACAAAGCCCAGCAAGATTCCGACACCCATATCACCCTGAAGGACCTGATATCCGCCGAAGCCGATGACCAAAGACGTGGCTACGGCATTGAGCACCTCAGTCGCAGGCATCATTACGGCCGTCAGCTTTGTGGCATCCAGATTGGCATTAAGGTTTGCCTTATTTACATTGTCGAACTGCTGAACATTTATCTTCTCCCTTGAAAGGCTTTGGGTTACCCGTATTCCTGAGATCCCTTCTTGAAGCTCCGCATTGACAGTAGCTATAGCGCGTCGAGTCCTTGTAAAGGCTCGACGGGCATACTTTTGCCAAACCAGGATAATGCAAAACAGTGCCGGCACCGCCGTTAGGGTGAGAAGGGCCAACCTGGCATTCATCATAATCATCACACATGCTATTCCTATCAGTGTAAGCATATTTGTTAAAAGATTGAGGACACCGGTTGTAAGGAGCTGCTGCAGCTGCTGGACGTCACTCTGCACCCGAGACATAAGTTTGCCAACCTGATTGCGATCAAAGAAGCTCATTGAAAGCCTCTGGAGTTGGTCAAACATCTCGACTCTCATTCGATATAGAATCGACTGTCCAGCATATGACAGGTTGAGGGTTTGAACATACTGTCCGGCCCACACAAATAACGCCGCACCGATATAGAGAAGAACGATGAGAGTAAGCCCTTTAAAGTCTCCTGTTTGAATAAAATCATCAGTCCCTATAGCTATCAGATAGGGTGCTGCCAGACTTGCCAAGGAACGTACACCCATTCCCACTGCGCCCGTTATAACTCGGAATTTAACCGGAACAAGATACTCGGGTAACCTTCTTATGACATTGCTGTCATATACCTTTCCTGACCCACTATCTTCGTCCGAATAGAGCGAGCGACCAAGACGACCCATAGGGCCCCCAACAGGACCTTTCGGTCCGCCGCCACCGCCAATTCCTCCACCACGGAACATACCCTACTCCTTCTGAGCCTTTCCATCAGAGATCTCTGCTGCGGAGATCTGAGATTCGTATATCTCTTTATATAGGCCGTCTCCAGCCATTAGATCATTGTGTTTTCCCTGTTCCACCAACAACCCTTCGTGCAGGACCAGAATAAGATCCGCATTTTTGATTATGGGTAACCTGTGGGTAATGATAAAAGACGTGCGTCCTTTTATCAGCTTGTCCAGTGCCTGGCGGATAAGATGTTCAATACCAGGATCAATGTTGGAGGTGGAGTCATCAAGGATGAGTATGGCAGGATCTGTGAGGAGCGTTCGCGCAATAGCCAAGCGCTGTTTTTCCCCACCGGACAGAGTAATACCACGCTCACCGACCCAGGTATCATAACCATCAGGAAGACTCTTCACAAAATCATGTAGATAGGCGGCCTTGGCTGCTTCCACTATCCGTTCTATGTTTGCATCTACGTCGCCATAGGCGATGTTCTGCTTAATGGTATCGGAAAACAGAAATATGTCCTGCTGAACGATCCCTACATCGCGTCGCAGAGCAGACATTTTCATAGTCCGTATGTCGATACCGTCAATCGTAAAACTTCCTGAATCGACATCATAAAATCGCGGGATAAGATGAGCCAGCGTGCTCTTACCGCTCCCGAGGCTGCCCACGAGAGCCACAACCTCTCCCGGTTGTACTTGAAAATCAACGCCATTGAGTACGGCATCTCTAGAGTTGTAACTAAAACTGACATTTTTAAAACAGACAAGGCCTTTAATCCCTTTTAATTCAATGGCGTTGGGCTTTTCCTGCACAGGTGAATTTGTGTCAAGTATCTCAAGAATACGCTGCCCGGCAGGAACAGCGCGAGATATCATATTTGTAAAACCTCCCAAGCGTCGGACGGGCATGACCATCATGCCCAGATACAACATAAACTGTGTTAAACCGCCAATGGTCAGGTTGCCCTCTATCACCTGTAGACCACCGTACCACAGGATAAGGGCCGTGGGAAAACTGATTAGAAAGGCCATAAAAGGCATATTGAATGCCATTTGGCGCGCGGCAGCTATCTGGTAGTCATAGAGATTCCGGGCT
>JAAXQM010000159.1 GCA_012974295.1 Dehalococcoidales bacterium | reverse complement strand
GATACCTTTCCCTATCATGGGAGAGGTATCTTTCTGATATAATCGCGGTTCAATAGGGAGTGCATGATGAAGGCGTTTGTTACGGGGGCCACTGGTTATATAGGGAGCCACATTGTTGAACGATTGTTGGAGCAGGGCCATGAAGTGCGGGCCTTAGCGCGGAAAACGTCCGACCTTAGTCACTTGAATACTACAGGCGCAGAGATCGTTTTTGGCGATATTGAGGGTTATGATAGTCTTGTCTCCGCGGTCGATGGGATAGACGTCGTTTTCCATGCGGCGGCCCGGGTCATGCCGGGGTGGGGAGTGTGGGAGGATTTCGAGCGCGAAACCGTTAAGGGCACCGAGAATATGCTTAAAGCCAGCGCCGAGGCTGGGGTCTCCCGCTTCGTATATATCAGTTCCAGTACTGTATTGGGTGAAGCCTCTTATGGAGAGACCCCTGCCGATGAGTCCACAACCCCCGAGCTTACTACCTTCAAATATGATACCTTCTATGACCACGCCAAGCTGCAGGGCGAGAAGTTGTCTCTCGACTATCACAAACAGGGCAAGCTCCCGGTCACCGTAGTCAGGCCATCTATGGTCTACGGGCCGGGGTGGGACCTCCTCTGCGACCGGTGTTACCGCCAATTGAGCCCACCTATTGTAGTATGGCCAGGGAGGTCTAATCCACGAACAGCAATAGTATATGTTACCGACGTGGCAGACTGCATCATTCTTGCTGCCACCAGCGATAAGGCGGTGGGAGAGATTTATAACATCGCCCCCACAGAGGTGATCTGGTTTCGGGATTGGGCCGATGCCTTTATGCTGGCTATGGGCGGACGGAAGTATCAGACGTCTATACCCTACTCCGTCGCCTACTTCTGGTGCGCATTGATGGAAGGGTGGGCGCGGCTGCGGCGGCAGAAAGATATACCCTATCTAACCCGTTCTGGCATACGGTTTCTCAAACAGGGGATGCACATCGATGGCTCAAAAGCGAGGAAGGAGCTGGGGTGGGAGCCCAAGGTCTCGTTAGAGGAGGGCACCAGGCTCTACGTCCAGTGGCGGCGGCAGCAGAAAAAGAAATGATCGACGGAGGGGTAGGGGCGAACCCCTCTTAACCCAAGGGCAGTGGTAAAGAGTGAAAAGAATAAGGGCGTTGGGGCTGCCAAGAGAGCCTATAAGAGACCTTAAGAAATAAATCACGAGAAAGGGGAAACTACTATGGATCTCGCTTTTAGCGAAGAACAGGAAATGCTGTGGAAGTCGGCTCGTGACTTCCTGGCTAATAAATGCCCTAAAACCTTGGTTCGGGAGATGGAGGAGGATGAGCAGGGATACCCCCCTGAGCTGTGGAAGGAGATGGCTGAGCTGGGCTGGCTGGGACTTCCTTTCCCTGAGAAATATGAGGGTGGAGGATTCAGCTTCCTCGACCTGATAGTACTCCTAGAAGAGATGGGACGCGCTTGTCTTCCCGGTCCCTTCCTCTCCACTGTAGTCCTTGGCGGTTTACCCATCCTGGAGTGGGGGGGGGAGGAACAAAAGCAGTATTTCCTGCCCAAGATATGTAAGGGAGAGGCAATCCTCACTCTAGCTCTTACCGAACCCAGCGCCAGGTATGACGCTGCCTCTATCCGGACTTCGGCTACACCCGAAGGAGATAACTACCTCATAAGTGGGACAAAACTATTCGTTCCTGACGCGCACATTGCAGACTGGATAATTTGTGTCACCAGAACAGCAGAAACAGCCAATCTTGAAGAAGGAATCACTCTCTTTCTCATAGATGCTAAGAGCCCGGGAATAAGTACCTTCGTTCTTAGAACCATTGCTGGAGATAAGCAGTGCGAGTTGGTCCTGGAAAATGTCAGAGTACCTCGGGTAAATATCTTGGGTCAATTGGATCTAGGTTGGGAAATGGTACAGAGGATTATAGAATGGGCAGCACTAGCCAAGTCGGCAGAAATGGTAGGTGGGAATCAGCAAGTCATGGAGATGACCGTTAGTTATGCCAAGGAAAGGATACAGTTTGACCGGCCCATTGGCAGTTTCCAGATCATCCAACATTATCTAGCTGACATGTCCATCGATGTCGATAGCGCTCGAGCTAGTTTATATAAAGCAGCGTGGATGCTCAGTGAAGGACTGCCCTGCAGCAAGGAGATCTCAGTTGTCAAAGGATGGGTCAACGAGGCTTATAGAAGGGTAGCTACTCAAGCACACCAGATCCACGGCGCAATCGGTTTCACCAAAGAGCACGACCTGGAGCTCTACTTCAGGAGGGCAAAGGCTGGGGAGGTATTCTTCGGCGATACTGATTTTCATCGTGAGGTTGTAGCCCAACAGCTAGGGCTTTAGGTTAGCAATAGGAGGGTATGATGAACTATCGATTCACTGAAGAGGAGAAGGCCTTCCAGAAGGAGGTAAGGGATTTCATTGAGGAGGTGTTTCAAGAGGTGTTACCTTCTGACTGGCTGGGGGTAGACCCCGGACCTGAAGAGGAGGAAAGGGAGGAGGTTTACCCGCTTGCCGTGGAGGTATGGCACAGACTGGGGGCTAAAGGTTGGATAGGATTAGGCTGGCCTAAGGAACATGGGGGTGGGGGAGACTTAGCG
>JAAXQM010000257.1 GCA_012974295.1 Dehalococcoidales bacterium | reverse complement strand
TTGCATAGAGCGGTGCGTTTGCTCAGTATAGCTCGCGATGACAATTGGAATAGCACTTCATAATGAGACCTCTAGAAAGGAGGTGCAGGATACTTCCTGTCGGGGGTCTGGGGGTGTCCCCCAGCATAAAAAAAGCCCCCCAAGATTGGGGGATTAGGGGGTTGATCGAGAAGTCCTCTAACGATGATGCGCCGGCACTCATCTACCTGAACGAGATCACTGCTTGATCGCCCTGAGGAATGTTAGTGACGAAGCGAGTGAAGAAGATAGCTAATGGGCTGGATCTTCGTCCCCTACCTCCTCCTGGACCGAGATGGCTAGCTTATAGAAGATAGTGAGTACCAGGAAACCTATCCCCCAGATTCCAAGGGTGACAAACACCTCAGGTGCTGTGGGGAAGTACTGAGTAAAATTGCCCAGAGGGGAAGGGATAAATCCAGGTATTAGCAGAGCCATCCCCTTATCTATCCACATGGATATAAATATCAATACCATAGCGATCAGTACAGTCGTTTCCTTCTTGCGTGTGCTGGGTGTGAGTAGAATACCGATAGCGACAATCCAGAATATTATGGCGGTCCACATCCATGGTACGAGTGCAGTATTTCCATCTACTCCGAATAGAAGATACTGAAATGTGATCATATGCTCTGGAATTTGACTGTAAAATACGGTAAAAAGCTCCACTATGAAGAAGAATACGGTGATAATTGTTGCATAGGTAACGATCTGTGTCAGTTTACTAATGGCCTCCTTACCCGCATCAAAACTGGTGAATTTTTTCATGATCAGGCAAAGTATGATCAGTAGGGCAGGCCCGGAAGCAAATGCCGATGCCAGAAAACGTGGTGCCATTAGGGCGGTCAGCCAGAAGGTCCTTGCTGCCAGTCCACTGTATATAAAAGCTGTAACCGTGTGAATGCTGATAGCCACCGGGATGGAGATCAGGATCAACCATTTGGCCCAGGGCTTCGGTGCCTCACCGTGGCGCCTAGCATTTAACATATGCCACGCTATCACCAGGTTAAGCACCATGTAGGTCGAAAGAACGACTACATCCCAAAAAAGAATGGAGCCGGGATTTGGGTGGAGTACGAGGTTTAAAATCCGCGTTGGCTGGCCCAGGTCTAAAGTGACGAATAGAATGCACATTATCACCGCAGAAACGGCTAGGAACTCTCCGAAAATAGTTATCTTTCCAAATGCTTTGTAGTTATGTAGGTAATACGGTAAAACGACCATTACTGCTGAGGCTGCCACGCCTACGAAGAAGGTGAAATTGGCTAAATAAAGGCCCCAGGAGACATCCCGGCTCATGCCCGTTATACCCAGTCCATAGAACCACTGTATAAGGTAGCAGATAACACCTGCCCCTATGATAGCGAGAAGCAGAAGCATCCATGCCTTGTATAATCGGCCTCCGCTAAGTACTTTTTCAAGCATGAGTACTGTCCTGGCGTAGATAATAGACCTTGGGCTCTGTACCCAGCCCGGAATGGCGCCGAAGGGTGTAATTTGCTGCGATGAGCTTACTTACTTCCGAGTTCGGATCCTCCAGATTGCCGAAAACCAGACTGTTATCCTTGCATGCCTCGACACATGCAGGAATTAAGCCATCACGAAGCCTCTCCGCGCAGAAGTTACACTTTTCTACCACTCCTTTGGTTCGTGTTGGGAAATCGGGATTGGTCTCCTTGATATATTCCCGTGGGTCTCTCCAGTTAAAGCTTCGTGACCCGTAGGGACATGCCGACATGCAGAACCGGCACCCGATACACCTGTGGAAGTCCATCATAACTATTCCATCTTCTCGCTTCCATGTAGCTTTCACCGGGCACACCCGCGTGCAGGGTGCATTGTCACAGTGATTGCACAGTACGAGAACGGGCTTCTCTTTCAAACTCTCTTCGGTGAATTCGCTTTGTTGCTCAGGGAACACATGCTCATAAGGATCGGTCCATATCCATTTAATCTCATCCTTAGGATTTCCGAAATCGGGCACGTTATGGATGCTATGACAGGCATCTATGCAATCTGTACATCCATCCTTACAGTTTTCAAGCTTAACAACCATGGCCCATTTTGCCTCGGCCAGCGTTTCTGAATCCAGGGTCTTCGGCATTTCAGTGCTGGAGAACACATTAAAAACAGGTGGAATCGCAAGCCCTGCAACGACGAGCCCTGCTATTTTAATAAATCCTCGCCTGTCAACTTCCATATGTCACTCCCCGCTGATGTGGCAATTCCAGCAATAGGGTTTTATCCCCACGTAACTGTGGCATTGGTCGCAGAATTCAGCCTTGCTTGGATGACAACTGCTCAGACATGTACCGGCAAGGCTTGTATTGTACGTTTCCCCATCGCTGGCTACCCAGGTACAGATTCCGTCACGAACACAACTAGTCTTCCACTCATCCAGCAATACCATGTGATTCTTTATCATGTAATCGGTAGACTCTACGCACTGCGTTTCATCAGGATTGACTTTGGGGTCTGGTACATAACTGGCTTGACCGGTAGCTACAACATACCAGATAGGCACAGTCATCAAAATAAGAAAGATAACGATACCTGTGATAATTTTACCAGCGTCGTACATCAGCTTTCCTCTACTTCAAAGGGTGTACCGCGCATATCTGTTGTTCTATCCTTCTGCCCCTTCATCACTAGCGCATTCCCCACTAACTCGTGAAGACCGCTAACCTCCACCCCGGGAACCCAGTACTGCAGCAAAGTTGGAAGAGTCGCTCTATCAATGGCGCAAATACAGGTAAGGAGGTTCACACCGTGTTTCTCTTGAACATGCTTAACCGCGTTCGCCCTTGGCAGGCCGCCTCTCAACCTCATTTCCAGATTCTCATCTGAACCTATCCCAGCTCCGCTGCCGCAGCAGAAGGTTCTCTCTTTTATGGTATTCTCCGGCATCTCATAGAAATTGTTGCATACATTATTGATAATATACCGCGGCTCCTCAATGAGCCCCATCCCCCTCGCCGTGTTACAGGAATCATGGAAGGTTAGCCTCCAATGATCATTTAGGCTTGGATCCAACCTCAATTTATTGTTATACATAAGGTCAGCAGTAAATTCGCAGATGTGAACCATCTTTGTGGACTTCGAATTTTCAAATTTCGTGCCGGTTATAGGGGATACCGGTTCCTCTAAATAATCGGCTGGACCGTTTAATGTGTCCATGTATTGGTTGACAACCCTCCACATATGGCCGCATTCTCCCCCCAGTATCCATTTCACTCCCAGCCTTTTGGCTTCCGCGTACATCTTGGCATTCAGCTTTTTCGCCATGTCTGCGGAATGCATATAGCCCATTAAGGTATACCAGTGAGGGCTTGCGAAGTAATCGGCAGAGGGTGTAATGAAGAGCAATTCAGCGCCCTTCCTGTTCACTGAGGCCTCAACCTTGATACCGGTTAGTTCCTCAATCTCGTCTACGGCAAAATCTAACGTATCCTTAAAAGCGTGGGGAGGAACACCGAGGTGATTTCCTGTCCTGAAACAATTCGATGCGGGCTCAACGATCCATCCAATATTGCAGCCTACCAGATTAAGCAGCTCTCTCCCCATCATCGTTATTTCACAGGTGTCAATGCCGTAGGGACAGTAGACAGAGCAGCGGCGACATTCGGTGCACTGGTAGAAGTAATAGAACCACTCTTTCAGCACGTCCTCTGTCAGTTCCCTTGCCCCGCCCATTTTGCCGAAGAGCTTTCCTGGCAAGGTGAAATGTTTCCGGTAAACTGACCTGATTAGCTCTGCCCGGAGCACGGGCATATTCTTGGGGTCTCCGGAGCCGATGAAGAAGTGACACTTGTCAGCGCAAGCACCACATCGTACGCAAATATCCATGAAGAGCCGGAAGGATCGATATTTATTGAGGAGCTCATCCATCCCTTCGAGTATTATATCTTTCCAGTTCTCCGGCAGTTGCCAGTCCTCGTCGGGTGGCTGCCATTGTCTCGGGTTTGGTAATCCCAGATATTCCTGATGTTTAAGCGGCGCACCATAGCAATAGGTGCCCTTTTTGAATTCGACGGTGGGCTCCATCCAACCCTTTTTAGGGGGCCTGTAATCTATCTCTAATAATTCTTCTGGTGCAGCTACTTCATCGGACATTACTGTTCCTTTTCCAACGGCACTCCAGCGTCTTTCATTACATCCCGGAATTCATCCTCCCACTCCTCATATGTGTGGACCTTGACAGGTTTGTCCCAGGGATTGACATGCCTGCTAATACGGTTGGTATTCGCTAGGTTTCTAGTAGGGCTGAGGAAGATACCTGGCATATGCATCAGTTTACTGAAGGGGAAGTAAGCAATTAAAGCACAAATGAGGAATAGGTGAATGTAAAAGAACAGACCAATTCCGTCCGCGGGGACCGAGGGTTGGAAAGTAATCACCCCCAGAGCCAATGTCTTAACACCCACAACATCCACTTTGAAAAAGAACTTCATGAGAATGCCTGAAGTGACCACTCCCAGGATAAGTAAAACAACCAGATAATCGGCGGGAAGTGAGATATAGCGTATCTGTGACGTGAGGACCCTCCTCAATAGGAGATAAGTCAGGGCTAACAAAATGATGATATTGCTAATGAACAGGATGGGAAACATTGAGGGAAACCATGAGGGTACGGACACCTGTAAAATTCCATCCCACCTTTCGAAAAGGAGCAGAAAGGAAGGCACAGGTTCGAGGAAGAACTTTGAATGTCTCAGTAGAATGATAAGGAGGCTCCAGTGAAAGAGCAGTGCCCCTAGCCAGAGTAATAGGCTATCCTTATAAACGAGTTTCCGAACCCCTTGCTTGAGTTCAGTTGTGGTGTTACGTAATAGAGAACGGAACAGAAGCACTTCAAGCGCCATTCTCCCTATTACGCCTACAGTATTGGAAGGGTTTTCCAGGTTGTTTGCCTTGATCCACGGGAGGGTTTTTTGTTGCCCACAGGTCGTAGGTATGCGGAAGGGGACAGGTGAGCGAGCCCATTTCCAAACGCGATAGATGATTCCAACGATGAATATTAAAACAGCAATATAGGGTAGAATAACCCCGAAGAAGAACAGCACGGCGGTCATTCCATAACCTCTCCGTGCTCCATGTTTGCCCCTCCTACCAGATTAAGCAATTTAACAGCTATTTCTTTATCGGCTTTTACCTCTTTTACTCGAAGTTCGCAGATTTTCTCGCGGCATTCCACATATTTATCGAATGCTATGGATGCCAGCTTATCTATCCCGGGCTCAAAATCCAACCACTCCCTAAAAGACTGTTCTTTCTCGATTTCGCTTCCAAGCTCCTCTAGCATAGCTTTCTTCAACAGAAAAACAAAGGAGACGGCTTCCTGAGGGGAAAAGTCTTGAATGGCTCTGATTCTAATAATATTGTCAAGAGATGCAGCCGTTTTATCAGAATCAACACGGCCTTGGAGGAGTTCTTCGTATAGAGCGTTAATTTCCTGGGAAATTGTATATCCCACCGGATTACTGAATCTGTCCTTTCCCTTTAAGAAAGCTGAAGCCTCAGTGGGATAGGTATCCGCTATCAGATTTAGCCATCTTTGTAAAATGGCATCTTTATGTTGCGTAAGAAGTTTTGTCAGCGCCATAACGTAACAAGAAAGATCAAGTTTCAGGTTTCTTTGGAATAAATCAACCTGGCCAAAATGATACACCAAGGCTCTGTGTCATGTCAACACTTTACATGAGGTAACCTATATCGTTTTGTGTGAAATAGGGTGGTTGAAAGCACTCGCTGACCTCTATAGCCTTTGTGTATGTAGAATTCCAGGTAAAGGAGGTCGATAAGAATGCAAGATGTTTGTACCTCAGTAGTATTAGGATTGCCAGGCCTTGAGATGCTGAGGCATGGGGAATTGTAACGACCGTAACATTCTTATCAGAAGGCAGGGAGTTGTGGACCCATATTAACAGAGGATCAAAAACGCGATATCGATTCCTTGACTTGCTATGTGGGCTAGCAAATGAGCTTTTTTCTAACGAATAGCCCCTGACCAGAATCCTCTTCGTTCACCAGGAAGTTATTTTCGCAATTGCATCCCGGGACCACTCGCCAATGGTTTTCTGGTGGAAGTCACCATCAATATATATCTGCACTGGTTCTTCTCGATCTTTGATGGATTCCAACAAAGGCAGTGCCGGCGCATAACCAACTTCACCCATGGCCCATGCGGCTAATCCGAGGGTTTGGGGATCATCACTTTCGAAGGTTGCCAGGACTATGTCATTAAAGGATTTCACCGCCGGTTCTATACGTCTGCCCAGGCGACCGATAGCCCACAGTCCGCTCTGAACCAGCAGCGATTCCTCCATTGTATAGTGAATAATCATTCCTCCATAGGGTTCAATCAGTTCGGGAATCATAACGATGATCTCAGCAATGGTCTGGGGAGAATTCCAGCCAATACCTCCAGATTCGTCATTCAGTGACCAGAAAAGCCCTCTTATGTATTCCTGAACCTGTTCCTCATGGCCTGCCTGCCACCATCTCTGCATCAAACGGGCTATCGCTTCTATTGCTGGCCAGTACAGGTGCTCGTCGGTTGCATAGAGATTAGTACGCAAAGCTTTCCATGCATGCTTATCCGCTTGACAGAGATCAAGCACACGATCATAATCCTTTTGCATCAGGAGAGCATCGACCTGTTGCTTAACCAAACTGTCCACAGCACCTCACATTTTACGTCCGGAAGCTATATAGCACAATGTGACCTAAATCACAGAATATGCACTCGTCATTTATTAGAATGAGATTGCTGAAAAAAAAGGTACTCCCGGGTCACCGAGTCGGCCGACACTTAGACGTATAATCGGAGCCGCGCTCTGGGGGTAGGTCGGAGTGCCCCCATCTTTAGAAGTATCCCAAGATGGGGGGATTTGGGGGTTGATTGAGATTATTTCAGCAGTCTCGAATATATTTGAATAGTAATTTGCGGATACAGCTTGGAAGGAGATAATCCGTAGGAAATGCCTTTCATTGACGCCCCCGGCATTCCGGGACAGCTTTATATCTCTGAAGAAACGCCGGGAGGCAGGAGGAAGCACAATTGCACGGACTGTATCGTCTGCATGGTATGTAACGATGGCAAATGTGATATGTGCTTAAAGCAGCAGACCTGCGGTGCAACCGCAAGCGCGAATCTGAATAGTGATCCGCATTAGAGTTACTACGAACCTGAGCTATTTCCAAGATGTTCAGCGCCAAGCCGAGCAACAATACTGCTTCAGCCTTACCAACCACCATGAGAAGTCAGAGTATTTTGGCATATAGATAGCAATCAAAGTATTTATCTTCAATAAATAGCATCTGTACCAGGATGCCTTCCTTTTTATAGCCCCCTTTAACAGCGACTCTCTGACTGGCTTTGTTTTGCTTTGCCATTCTTATTTCGATACGGGTTATATCCGTTTTTTCAATAATAAATTCCTCCAGCTTTATTAACGCCTCAGTGGTAATGCCTCTTCCCCAGTACTGCTCATCAACAAAGAATCCGATTTCACCGATGTAAGGGCGGAATGTATCAAGCCTGACTCCAATAGCTCCGACATGCCTCCCGTTATAGATGATAGAGAAATTGAATTCAGTTCCATTTCTTCGTTTTTCGGAATTCAATCTCAGGAAGCACCTTTCTTCCTCCAGCGTTTTAGGTATAGCTGGCAGATAATGGAAGTTTGGGCTTGATAGTATTTCAAAATATCGTTTTGCATCGGATATTCTCTGTGGTCTGATTTCAACATTCATACAATAATCCCATAGTATTAGTTCTGACACTAAACCGTATTCCTCAGCATAGCCTCACATACAGGAAGAGTAAATCGGCGTCCTATATTTGTCAATTGGTGTGGCTACTCATAGGGGCAGGTAGCAGCAAATGAATTTGAAATGGTCGTTTTGAATATGATTATGCTATACTATATGGCGTATTAGCGGGTGAATAGATGAAAGACCTTGTCTCAATAACCGATTTAAATCCAGATGAAATTCAGAACCTGATTAAAAGCGCCGTCGATTTGAAGAGGGGAGGCAGAAAGCTGTCACTGGACGGGAGGACTCTGGCGCTCATCTTCGAAAAACCCTCGCTACGCACTCGGGTGAGCTTTGATGTAGCGATGAGTCAGCTCGGCGGGCACACCATCTATCTCTCTCAAGCCGAGGTTGGGCTGGGAGAGAGGGAACCCATCGCCGATGTCGCCCGTGTGCTTTCTCGCTATGTCAATGGCATCGTTGCCCGGACCTTTGCTCACCACAGCGTGGCGCTTCTAGCAAAGCATGCCTCAATCCCCGTAATCAATGGCCTCTCCAATGAGGAACATCCCTGCCAGATTCTCTCGGATTTACTTACTATTCACGAGAAGAAGGGGAAGCTGAAGGGGTTAACCGTTGTCTATATCGGTGATGCCAATAATGTTGCTAATAGCCTGCTTCTGGCCTGCTCACTTGTGGGGATGGAGTTTCGTATCTCCTCGCCGGTAGGGTATGAGCTGCAGGATGAAATTCTTACCCGGGCTCAAAAGTTAGGGGGGCAAATCACGCTGACTGTAGATCCGACAGAGGCAGCTAAAGACGCAGATGTGCTCTACACTGATGTCTGGACAAGCATGGGGCAGGAGGCTGAAGCAGAGCACCGCAGGATGGCTTTTACACGCTATCAGGTGAACGAAGAGCTTTTATCCCTGGCAAAGAGGGACGTCATCTTTATGCATCCTCTACCGGCACACTATGGTGAGGAGATCGCCGAGGGGCTCCTGGAATCGCCGCATTCGGTGGTCTTCGATCAGGCAGAGAACAGGCTTCATATGCAGAAGGCAATAATTGCCAAGCTATTAGTATGACCAAACCAATTGTGGCCATCGTAGGCCGGCCCAATGTGGGCAAGTCCACCCTATTTAATCGGCTGGTGGGCAAGCGTCTGTCTATTATCGAGGATGAGCCAGGCACAACCCGCGACCGTCTCTATGCCGACATCGCATGGGAGGGTAGCGCATTCACAATAGTAGACACCGGTGGTCTTCTGCTCGCCCCGTCAAGCGGTATAGTCGAGAGTGTGAAAGGCCAGGTGGAGGTCGCCATCGAGGAGGCCGACACCATCATCTTTATGGTCGACGTAGTCGATGGGGTAACCCCCATGGATAAGGAACTGGCCGGGATGTTCCGGCGTTCGGGAAAGCGTGTGATGCTCGTGGCCAATAAGTCAGATAACGAGCCACGTAGCTACCAGGCCGCTCAGTTCTACGAACTGGCTATCGGCGACCCGCTCCCCATAAGCGCTTATCACGACCTCGGCGTCGCTGATCTTCTCGACAGGATAGTAGAAAGTTTGCCCTATCTGCCACCTGAAGAGGAGCCGGAGATGATGAAGGTGGCCATTGTGGGACGCCCCAATGTAGGCAAATCGATGCTCCTTAACGCTATCCTGGGCAAGGAGCGCACTATTGTCTCTGACATTCCAGGGACAACCAGGGATGCAATAGATACCATCTTTGAACACAATAGCGAGCGTATACTGCTTATCGATACGGCAGGCATTAGGAAGCGTGGTCGTGTAGAAGGTGGAATCGAGCGCTATAGCGTGGCACGGGCACTCAGGGCTATCAGCCGGTCCGATATAGCCCTCCTTCTAACCGATGCCACTGATCCGGTAACCGCTCAGGATACTCATATCGCTGGCTACATCCAGCAAGCGTGCAAAGGTATGGTGCTGGTGGTTAACAAATGGGACCTGGCCGAGGAGATGGCGGACCGCAAGCAGTATACAAGAATGATTCGAAACAGACTCAAGTTTATGCCCTATGTGCCTATCCTGTTCATATCCGCTAAGTTTGGAAAAGGGGTGGGTGACGTACTCATTGCTGCTGAAGAGATCTATGAGGAGCGACGAAAACGTGTACCCACTGCTCTTCTGAACAGCGTCGTTCGTGATGCCGTAGGGGCGCATGCCCCCCCATCAGTAAAGGGTAAAAAACTCAATATACTCTATGTCACTCAGGCTGAGACGAGCCCCCCAACCTTTGTCTTCTCGATCAACGATACCGCTCTGCTGCACTTCTCCTACCGGCGCTATCTTGAGAACGAACTGCGCCGTAGTTTCGGCTTCGGGGGGACACCACTGAACCTGATCTTCAGGGGGAGGCGTGACAAGTGATAGTCCTGAGTTTTCTCGGTATTGTCATCCTGGGATATCTCATCGGCTCTATCCCCGTAGGTTTCATTTTATGCAAGCTGACCCGTGGTATCGATATCCGGGAACATGGCAGTGGCAATATTGGGATGACCAATGTAATGCGAACTATAGGCGTCAAGGCCGGCATTCTCGTATTCTTCGCCGACGTAGCGAAAGGAGCCGTTGCTGTGGCACTTGCGTGGCCTATTTTCAGCTCTTCTCCAGAAATGGTTGCCTGGGGGCAGATGGCTGGAGGTGCATCCGCCGTTATCGGGCATAGCTGGCCGGTATATATCGGATTTAGAGGTGGTAAAGGCATCGCCACCGGTTTCGGTGCACTTTTGGTGATGTTCTGGCCGGTGGGCCTTATCACTTTCGCTGTGTTCCTCGCTGTTATTGGCCTGTCTCGATATGTCTCGCTTGGCTCCATACTGGGATCACTTATTATGCTGGCGGCCATGATTCCCTTCGTCGTATACGGTTCAGAGCCATTTGCCTACGTCGTCTTCGGCCTGGTAGTAGTGCCGATGGTCATATTTCGTCATCGGGATAACATTAGAAGGCTGCTTTCGGGAACAGAGTCAAAGATAGTCTCCTCTCGTACCACTAAGTAGGTTTTGCTAACTGTAGTCTGTATTCATGAAACGCAGCTAACGTTTCACTCTGACATAGCGTAATTTTTCGAAAAGGGAAAGTTTAATGAAGGTTGCTGTCATCGGTTCCACAAGCTGGGGAACAACTCTGGGGATAATTCTGGCCCGCAGGGACATCGACGTAGCGTTATGGGCGAGAACAAGTGAGGAAGCCGATAGGCTGGCCCAGGATAGAGAGAATACAACCCGCCTACCGGGCATATCTTTTCCGAAGAGGCTCTCCCCAACATGTGTAATAGAGGAGGCGCTGCATAATGCATCGCTCGTTTTACTGGCGGTGCCCTCTCAGAAAATGCGACATAATGTGAGACTACTGAGGGGTGAAATCGCTGAGGGGGTGCCTATAGTGCATGCCGCCAAAGGGCTAGAGACAGGCACGGCAAAGAGAATGACGCAGGTAATCGCCGAGGAACTGGATCCACGGTACATATCAACAATCTGTGTTCTCTCCGGGCCAAACCTCTCGAAGGAGATCGCAAGAGGGCTTCCGGCAGCAACTGTGATCGCAGCCCACGATGGCAACGTGGCGGAAAGGGTCCGCGAGATAATGGACTCATCTTCTTTTCATGTTTTCACCAGCGAGGATGTTGTGGGGGTGGAGTTGGGTGGAGCATTAAAGAACATTATCGCTCTGGGCGCAGGAATGGTCGACGGGTTGGGCTATGGTGACAACGCAAAGGCGGCCTATATGTCACGCGGTCTCACCGAGATTGCCGGCCTCGGAGTGGCACTGGGGGCTGATCCCATAACGTTCCTCGGGCTTGCGGGTCTGGGTGATCTGCTTGCCACCTGCGCCAGCACCCTCAGTCGCAATCACACTCTTGGCGAGCAGCTGGCCAAAGGGCGCTCAAAGGATGAGATAATGACTTCTCTTGGAAGCGCTGTCGAGGGGGTGCCTACCACCGCTGCAGCTCTGAAGCTGGCCGGAGAGCTCGGAATCGAGATGCCTATCACCGAGCGGATTTACCGTGTGCTCTTTGAAGGCTTTGACACTGCACTGGCTATGGACGAACTCATCGGATTCTCCAGATCGCCGCATTCATAGAGTATTGCTGTTGCGGCAACAAGTCCCGCGGTCTCCGATCGAACCACCCGGCCTCCCAGGCTAATAGGAGCGATGCTGTAACCCCTGGCAAACTCTACCTCGGAAGGGGAGAAGCCTCCCTCAGGGCCGATGAATATGTTGACGGATAAGTAATGCTTTTCCGAAATAATCCTCTTTCGGTAAATTTCGCTTCGTAGCATAGAGCGCAGCCCCGATGTTTTCTCCCGCTCCCATGCCAACAGAGAAAGACCAATCGCCGACTGGCAGGCTTTCTCGAAGGGCAACGCTGGCTCAAGTGTGGGGAGCCTTCCCCGTCGCGATTGCTCCGCTGCCTCAACAATTATGTTATACCAGCGCTCTACTCTTTTATCCCGCGGACGACCCGCAACACACCTTTCACAGATAACGGGGACGAAGCCGGAAACCCCCAACTCGGTACATTTCTGGAGAATAAATTCAAATTTACTACTCTTTAGCAGCGCTTGATACAGGGTAATCCTGGTACCGGGTTCAGCTGCCAGTCTCTTCTCCCCTATCACTCCCTCGACATGATCCCGGGTAACCCTTGCCAACTCTGCTTTATACTCCCAGCCGGTATCGTCCAGGACTACAATATGGTCACCACCCCGTAATCTAAGTACATTCCTTATTTGATGAACCAGCTTTCCTCGGATGACTACTATTTCCTGGTCGATCCATTCGGGCGGTATAAAAAAGCGGTGCATTTCTTTCCCTATGGAAACCTCCCCCATTTCATGCTTCAAAGAGGTCCTTAAGCCTGTGGAAGAATCCCTTCTCTTCCTTGGGCATTACCGCCTGTCCCAGGGTCTTTGCC